>JAQWLH010000040.1 GCA_029247405.1 Mariniblastus sp. | reverse complement strand
GGTCAATCCAAGGGATTCAGCACTCGTCCTTGAGCAGACAATTCATTATCCTTGTGTCTCAACAACGGAACATGACAAGGAGTGACTGATGGCAGCTGAAATTCTTGACGGGAAAGGGATTTCCAAACAAATCCAAGCCGAGACGAAAACCAAAGTTGCGGAATTCGTATCCAGCCACCAAACAACGCCTTGTCTGGCCGCCGTTTTGGTCGGTGAAGACCCCGCCAGTCAGGTTTACGTTCGCAACAAAGAGCGTGCTTGCAAACGCGTTGGAATCAATAGCCAACTCCATCGTATCGACGCGTCCTGCTCGACGACTGAACTACTGGAATTGGTCAACCAATTAAATCAAGACCCGTCGGTGAACGGGATTCTCGTTCAGCTCCCTCTTCCTGATCAGATTGATTCACGGCGAGTGCTTGATGCGATTGATCCAGCCAAGGACGTTGACGCTTTTCATCCACACAATGTCGGCTTAATCTCCCAAGGCCGACCAAGATTCCTGCCCTGCACGCCTCATGGGATCGTTCAGATGCTAAAACGGTGCGGCGTGACAACCACCGGCAAGCACGTTTGTGTCATTGGTCGCAGCGATATTGTTGGCAAGCCGATGGCGATGATGTTAGCACAAAAAGATTCAGAACTCGGGCCTGAAATGGCAAACGCCACCGTAACGCTTTGTCACAGTCGAACTGCTAACCTCACCGAAATAACAAAACAAGCTGACATTTTAATCGCCGCAATCGGCCGACCAAAATTTGTCACGGCCGACATGATTAAGCCTGGTGCAACCGTCGTCGATGTGGGGATCAACCGAACCGATGACGGATTGGTTGGTGATGTAGACTACGAAGCCGGGATGCACGTCGCGGGGCATTTGACCCCCGTTCCCGGCGGTGTCGGCCCTCTCACCGTCACGATGTTGTTAGAGAACACGTTAATGGCCGCAAAATTACAAGTTTAGCGGGAGGTTAGGGATGAACCTGAGACCAACGCCTCCAGCAGCCACCAACAAAAACTTCTCTTCAGATTTGACCTAGCTCCTACCTTGCGCGCTAAATCGTGTATTCTGGTAGTTTGTGTCGGGCAGTTTCCGTAATCCCTTTCGAAACGCCTGCAGACGACTAATTTTGCCATCGAACCGTTGCCCGTCTCCAGGCTTTTCTACCTTTTCAATCAAGCCCACCCCAAGACCATTTCAAACTAACCGCCAATGGGTTTGGACGAAACACAACCATGAAAACGATTCTTGACAATTCATTTCTTCGCTATTTTGCGATCGGCTTGCTTTGCCTCTCTTCGTTGCTGATCACCGGTTGCAGCGGCTGCAAAGACGATGACAAAACTACAAAAAAAGAAGACGTCAAGAAAAAGAAAAAAAACAAACCACCGTTTGATTTTCGCAAAGCCGTCATCCTGCCTGGATATTTTCCTAAACAGAAATCTCAAAACGGGGAGAAAGAGGTCGATCCACTGACCGCGGCAATGAGTGAACTTAACCGTCCTTCAACCACCAAGAACCGAACGAAACTGGGACATTGGGTTACGAGCAACTTCCAAGCGATTGCCAATAATTTCAATGCCGACGGCCAACTCACGACCTTCAGTACCACGGGTAACAATCAACCAGTTCCGATCCCTGCAACCGACTATTTCATCAGTTCCAGCCGACCAGTTTCACTTCCCAAAGGCGAGTGGAAAAACTTTGAGACCAACGTCTTCCTCCCGCCCCGCAACATCAAAGTCAGCGGGGCGAATGTGAACTACCAAATCAATCGTAGCTCGAGTGGACTGCCCCAGATTCAGACGGTCGATGGCGCCCCAATCATGAAACCTCATCAGTTTCACATGCTGCTCTTAAGTAACCGCCCAGACAGCTACAATTTCCTTGAATTTGCGGACAGCATTCGCCTACGAGGCTCCATGCTCAATGGAAATAGCCTCGATGAATTTTACTTCATCGTTCCCACCGTCCCGGGAGATCCGCTTCCCCTGCCGAGACACGCACTCAATTGGACGACGATTGCGTACCTGATCTGGGATGATTACGACCCACAACTATTAGAACCTGACCACCAACAAGCGATCCTCGATTGGATTCACTTCGGTGGACAAATCATTGTCAGTGGTCCCGACTCGCTAGATAAACTTCAAAACAGTTTCCTCGGCGACTATCTTCCGGCCCATTTTGAGCGGTCCAGAAACCTGACGAACGGTGACTTGGGGGAATTGAACAAAAACTGGACCGTCCCTCTTAGACGGAATCCTGCCGAAAAACGGAATTTGGAAATCCCCGAGTCAGTGCCGTTGTTGGGAATCGAATTCAAACCACATGAAGATTCCCGTTTTGTTGACGGCACGGGAGAAATGGCAATTGAGCGCAAATTAGGGCGTGGCCGAATCGTGATCACGGCGTTCTCACTAAATTCCGCCCTGATCAAAAAATGGAAGAGTTACAAAAGCTTTATCAACGGAGTTTTACTGCGAAAACCTCGTCGCAATTTTGGCCCCGTCGTCAACGACTCAGATGTCATCATTTTCGAATGGGCAGATGATGGAGCTAAAATCTATGACCCATTACTAGGCTCGACACTGCGTTACTTGGCACGCGATCTTTCGCGTGACGGCACTCCCGAGCAATCACCCAATCACCACCAAACTGTGGCGAGCAAACCCCAGATGCCTTCACGCCTCCTCGCTGAAACAGAAATGGAGGATTCTGTCCTGCGTCTTAAGAGTCCACGAACCAAACAGAATCGAGACCTCGGGGACACTTGGCACTACGGTGGATTCGAAGACGCTCCACAGTCAGGCACCTCTGGCTGGAACGATCGAAGCGGCATCGCTCTTGCTGCACGTGATACACTCAGAGAAGCAGCCGGCATCAAGCCTCCCTCATCTATGTTTGTACTGAAAATGCTGGCCACTTATTTGGTCGTGTTGGTGCCGTTGAACTGGCTTATTTTTCGACTCATTGGTCGAGTCGAATATGCTTGGGTTGCCGCCCCGATTATCGCCATTGTGGGAGCGTTTTTAGTCATCAAACTTGCCTCGCTCGACATCGGATTCGTTCGCAGCAACACCCAAGTCGGCGTGTTGGAAATTCAAGCTGATTATTCACGCGGCCATTTGGCTGAATACTCGGCTCTCTACACATCTTTGTCGACCCAATACAGTGCTGACTTGGACAATCTGACTGCCCAGTCCATGCCATTTGCAATTGAAGACAACCCCGGTAGTTTCAAACGCGAAGAATCACCGAGCCAAGTACAACTAAGGCGGACGAATAAGAATCGAATCGAGGGCCTTCAAATTCAGTCCAACACGACAGGACTGGTTCACACTGAGTACCTTTTAGACCTACAGGGAGTGCTTTCATTTGTTCCTCCATCGCAATCCGAGCCGCTGGTTAGCAACTCAACCAACGTCAATATCGAAGATGCCGGCATCATTGGCTGCGATGAGGTTGGCAATTATCAATTCGCGTGGATCGGCAATCTGCCGGCTGGTTCTACTTCCAGCCTCCAATTCGAAACCAAGGAATCCAAAAACGAATTGGACAATCAATGGCTCGAGATTCCAACGTTTCGAAACAGCAGGC
This sequence comes from Mariniblastus sp., assembly GCA_029247405.1. Classification (GTDB taxonomy): domain Bacteria; phylum Planctomycetota; class Planctomycetia; order Pirellulales; family Pirellulaceae; genus Mariniblastus. Next base: position 4,846 of record JAQWLH010000040.1, on the reverse strand, counting down.
GGAATTCGAGTTTGATTTGGACAAAGAACTTACCTGAAGCCTCATCGGCAACAATCGATGTCATCAAAGGCTTTCCCGAGCTGCAGGCGAATTGGCCTGCCTACCAGAAACTTTTGCTTCGAATGAACACAGGCGATTCCGAAGGGATCACCCAGAACCAGTTTGAACAAGTCTTTCAGGAAGTTAACACCAACACAGAAGTCAGCATCGGTCGAATGTTTGACAAAGTGATCAAGAATCTTGCGATCGCACCTGGCGAGTATCGTCTGCTCGGTTCAACGCCCCAAAGTCTAGGCAAAACCAAATTCGAACCGGAGTCTACCCAAGTCGACCAACAAACTCTCGTGGTCGCACACCTGAAGTACCCCGTACTGCCAATTGCTCGACGTGACCTGAATTCATTGGAAGAATTTAAGTCAGCTCGTTCCAGCATCGACTTTGAGGATGACATCTTGAAACGAGACCAACTGAACGAAAACTGAATGGGCATTTTAATACTGCTTGAATGTCTCCAATTTCTGGACCAAACATACTTTATCCATCAGCCTTCGGGCACTGAAATAACATGATTGAATTACGCGGATTTGGAAAAGATTACGGTGACTTCACAGCTGTCGAATCGCTGGATTTAAAAATCGGTGAAGGCGAGATGTTTGGCTTTATCGGCCCCAACGGCGCAGGAAAAAGTACCAGCATCCGATTCCTGGCAACTCTATTGCGAGCCAGTCGCGGCGACGGCACCATCAACGGATACAGTGTCTCCGAAGATCCCATGAACGTCCGCCGCAGCGTTGGCTACATGCCCGATTCGTTTGGCGTTTACGATGGGATGAAAGTCTGGGAATTCCTTGATTTCTTTGCCGTCGCGTACAAGATTGGCCGAACCCAACGAAAACAGGTGATTCGTGACGTTTTAGAACTCCTCGATCTGACCTACAAAAGAGATGATTTCGTCAATGGTCTTTCACGTGGAATGAAACAGCGATTGTGTTTGGCAAAGACACTCGTGCATGACCCGCCCGTCTTAATTTTGGATGAACCTGCCAGTGGCTTGGACCCTCGGGCAAGGATTGAAGTCAAAGCCCTGTTAAAAGAACTACGCCGAATGGGCAAAACGATCCTGATCTCCAGCCATATTCTAACCGAGCTGGCTGACTGCTGTACTTCGATCGGAATCATTGAACGAGGCAAGCTGTTGATGCACGGTCCCATCGACGAAGTCTACCGACGGATCCGCGGCAATCAGGTGATCGAAGCCCAATTTGGCGACAACCTTGATAAAGGACTTTCAATCATCCGCAGCAATCCCGATGTGCGAGATGTCCAAGTGGATGGCCTAAAAATCAAAATTGAATTTTCATCGGCCGAACACAACCCAGCTGAACTACTAAAATCGCTTATCAACAACGATGTCGAAGTCATCAACTTTGGACAAAAAGACCCCAACCTTGAGGATGTCTTCATGATGGTCACGAAAGGCTTAGTCTCCTGACAGCCACGGCCTTGCCGCATCTTATGGAGCAAACGCTCGGGCCAAAATCACCCTCGCAAAGCGTCCACCCTAAGCCGTCAGTCATTCGGCGAGTCGGGACAAAACCGTCGACCCATCACTCAATTGAGTAAGATCGAACCCGGCCCGAACTCTTCGTCCCCACCACTTTCCCATTGGCGACGGACTTCGCGTAAACCATAGCAACAGAGATCAAACCGAATACTCAATCGCTCGAGTAGCGTAGCTGTCGGAGCGGTCTCATCGGCGGCGTCGATTTCGCTGGCAATCCGATACGAACGCTTTCCAAATGAACAATAGGTTTCGAATTTACCGGATTGATCTTCGCTTTGACGAAGCGCTTCAGGATAGATCCCAGCCCAAAACAATGTAAAGTCTCCGATGTGTTGATGCAGTTCTCGCTTGGCATCACCCAACCGCGCTGCTGCCTCAGCAACCATCTCCGGAACACTCATCAACGGCTTTCCATTGACACTCCGCACCCGGTGAACAACATCCGTTCGTACAGAACGAATCAAAAGGTCCGTGAGGTAGTCGATCATTGGCGGATCAACAACACCTAGTTGCGATTGAAACGTATTTTCGGCCAAACCGGCAAAGTACCTTTGAATGGGTGATCTTGGTCTGGCGCCCTCGTGTTCAACAGTCATTTGAATCTCCAGGAAACGTCGTGTCCCCAACCCTTCAGAATGCTCTTGTTTAACTCTAGTTCGCAATCGGGAATTAGGTCAAGAGATTTTTTGAAAGCCCGCTTTTTCCCGGGCCCAAAGCGCTGCGGTTTGTTGGAAAGTTTGTTTCCAAACACCTCTCTAAACCCTCTGACCAAGGGAAAGAATTTTAGAAGTGCCATGTAATTCGTTGAATTAAATAACTTCATTAACAACGATCACACCGCAGCATGCAACGTGACTTAGCCGTTGATTGCATTCAACATTGTGCTGGCAAAACCGCTCACGTCAGCAAGCACCTCTTCCGGAGAAGCACCTTCGGTGGCCGCCTTGGCGATTCGACGCACAATCGCTGAGCCAACAATCATGCCGTCACAAACGGGCTTGAGCACTTCGGCATGCTCCGGCGAGCTAATTCCAAATCCAACACAAATGGGCAGGTCCGTTTGCGTTCGCAGCCATTTCAGATTGTCGACCAGATCTGCTGGCAATTCAGTTCGCTCACCAGTTATTCCAGCAATCGAGACGTAGTAGATAAACCCGGTCGTCTGCTGTGCAATTTCAATCGCACGCTCTCGGGGCGTTGTGGGAGTAATCAGTTGGATCAAGCTGAAATCATGTGCCTTACATTTTGCCGCAAATTCAGCCGACTCATCAACGGGCATATCGGGCACAATCGCTCCGGCCACCCCCACTGCCTTGGCTTGTTGCAGGTATTCATCGACCCCCATTCGAAAAATTATTGCGTAGCTGACCATCGTGACAATCGGCATTTTTATTTCTGCAGCGACGCTGTCGCACATCGCAAAAATATTTTTCAGCTTAGTCCCGCCGTTGAGTGCTCGCGTGTATGAGGCTTGAATGACCGGGCCGTCTGCAATCGGATCACTGTAAGGAATCCCCAACTCGACCATATGGCATCCCGTTGCGTCGAGGCCCTTTAAAATCTCGGCTGAAAACCCAAGATCTGGATCACCGGCGGTAATAAAAGGCATGAACGCCTTTTGGCCGTTAGCTTTAAGGTTCTGAAAGAGATCATCAATGGAAGACATATTTGTTCTTTTGGATGCGGAGGTGTGGGCAGGATATAAAACAACAACAAAGTCAATTAGCAAAAAACTAACCGTTTGCCTCGTCACGCAATCTTTGAATTTCCGCCGCGTCTTTATCGCCTCGCCCTGACAAACAAACCACGACAATTTCGTCTTTGCCACGTTCCTTGGCAACTTCCATCCCCTTGGCAATTGCATGCGATGATTCCAGCGCGGGCAAAATCCCTTCAGTCCGGGCGACCAAATCAAATGTCGCTAACGCTTCATCATCGCGACAGCTTCGATACTCAACCCGACCCGTCGATTTCCAGTGGCTGTGCTCGGGACCGACGCCGGGATAGTCAAGCCCCGCTGATGCTGAGTGCACGTCCTCGGTCTGGCCATCCTCATCTTGAAGCACGTAGCTAAAGCTTCCATGCAACACGCCTGGCTTGCCGAATGTCAAGCTGGACGCGTGTCGGCCTCTCGAATCGTTTTCACCACCCGCCTCAACACCAATCAATGGAACATCCGTCTCGGCAACAAACGGGAAAAACATTCCAGCAGCATTGCTACCACCGCCGACACATGCGACCACCGCATCGGGCAAACGATCAAAACGTTCTTGAGATTGTTGGATCGTCTCGCGACCAATGACTGCTTGGAAGTCACGGACAATGAGCGGAAACGGATGAGGTCCAACCACGGACCCCAAAATGTAATGGGTATCGCTTACCGATGACATCCAGTCACGCATGGCCTGATTGACCGCGTCCCGAAGAGTTCGTGAGCCTGTCGTCACAGGACAAATCTCGGCCCCCAACATTAGCATACTTTGAACGTTAGGCTGTTGCCGACGTACATCTTCTTCACCCATGTAAACAACACAAGGCAAACCAAAGTGGGCGCAGGCAGTCGCCGTTGCGACTCCATGCTGACCAGCACCTGTTTCAGCAATCACTCGTTTCTTGCCCATCCGCATCGTCAGCAAGGCTTGTCCCAGAGTGCTGTTGATTTTGTGTGCACCGGTGTGGTTAACGTCTTCACGTTTAAACCAGATTTGAGCTCCGCCAACTTTCTCGGTCAGTCGCTTGGCGAAATAGAGTGGAGAAGGGCGGCCAACAAAATCTCTAAGTAAAACATCCAATTCCTGTTGGAAATTCGGATCTTGTTGGGCTTGGAGATACTCTGCTTCCAACTGGTCCAGTGCTGCCACGAGGGTCTCGGGAACAAATCGTCCACCGAATTCACCGAATCGCCCTTTGTCGTCTGGCAAACTCGCGTCGGGACTTGGCTGGGATAAAAACTTGGGCATGCGGAACCGGTCACAAAAGCGGGAGTGATTGATATAACAATTGTTGAGAGCCTCCCTCTAACCGTCAATAGTCGTTCCGATAAACTAATTTTATCCACGCCCGTTGGCCCATCAGCCTTTTGCTTCCATTTTAAATTGGCCTTAAACTCTTCGATCCAATCACCCCTATTCAGATCGCACATTATGCCAGAACTTCCCGAAGTTGAAACGATGCGACGAGGAGTGCTCGGGATCGTTGGTGGCACCGTCATCAAAGCCGAGCGAACTCCCTGTTGTCATAGGTCGGCCCTCTCCCAGCATCCTTGTCCAGTCGGACGAGTTG
>JAQWLH010000015.1 GCA_029247405.1 Mariniblastus sp. | reverse complement strand
CATTGGTTCGCCGGTTTTGAAGTTGGGCAAGCGTCCCAAATGCATCGAGTTTTTTGAGTCTCAAACGTGTCGAACCGTTTCGATAATTCTGAGTTAATCCAGCACAACGCTCCAGAGGGAATTCCGCCGGGGACGTTATTGATTGCTTCTCCCGGTCTGAAAAATACTCCCTTTGAAAAAGCCGTTGTTTTAGTCTTACAAAGTGGAAAGCAAGGTACTTTTGGGGTCGTACTCAATCGCCCTGCCGATGAGCAAATGCGGTCCGCGTGGCTTCAAATGACCGGTGATAGTGCCGGAGAGCAGCGAATTGTACACGGTGGTCCCATTGGGGGGCCCGTGTTTGCGATTCACCAAGAGGAGCAGTTCGCTGAAGTTGAAATGCCCGGAGGCGTATTTGTTACTTCGGATACCGAGGCAGTTCAAGAGTTAGTTCGCCGACCTGAACTGGACTATCGAATTGTTTTTGGAATTGCGGGTTGGCAAAGAGGAAGGCTAACCCAAGAGATTGAGAAGGGGCTATGGTTTCCAATCGTTGGTGATGCAGAGCAAGTTTTTGACGATTCCGATTGGATGTGGGAACGGTCACTTAAGCGATACAGCAGGCAAATGCTTCGCGATGTCCTCGGAATTCGAAGTATTCCAGAAGATCCCCTCCAGAATTAAGCTTCAATTCCCACGTTCCTCAAAGCGGATTGAACTAATAGGATTTCAGAGACGTAAAAAAGCTATTCTGTGCGGTCGGCGATTGACGAAGCCGACCGGATGGAGGAAATTATTTTTGAAAGTTCGCCTTCGTTTGCAAGGCAAATGTACGGCTTGTTTAAACTTGTAGATCTCGGAGCTAAGATGTCCATCAAATCATTATCCTCGTTCTTTCTCGGTGCTTTGGCGCTCGTGGTATTCACCGCGGTAGGGTGCGAGAAACCCAGTGAAGGTTACGGCGACGGTCAAAATCACGATTCACCTGCGGCGGGTCATGAACACGTCCATGATCACCCTGCCCACGGCCCCAATGGCGGCCACATGTTCCCGCTTGATACCGAAGAGTTTCAGGCTGAGTGGAAAAAGTACACAGATAACAACGTTATCAAGATTTATGTCTTGGATGCTGCTGGCAAGGAGCCGGCCTTGATCAAAGCAGACAGTTTCGTGATCACGCCGAAAGTCGGAGAAGGTGGAGATAGCTTCGAACTGAAGGCCGATGCCGATGCCGCAGACGAAAATGGAATGAGTTCGGTTTACATGCTCGACGACGCTGACCTTGCGATGGCCATTCCACTGGGTGTCGATATTGAGATCAAGGTTGGAGAAAAAACAATGAAGGGCGAAATCAAAGCTCATGAGCCTCTTGATCATTGACCTGACACATGAGTTGTAGCCAAAAAACAATGTCGTCCGTCGGATTCTCGGCGGGCGTTTTTTTTTGAACGGTGGCGAGCGCTCTGGTTTCCGACCGCGGCATTGTTGCAAGCAGAGCTCGCGTTTGTACAATCTTATTGAGACTGTGAAGTGGCGTCTCTCGTTTTTCTTCGGTTATTTGGTATCGCTTTGTCTCAATAAGAGTTTTGATGTCTGTACAATCTGATTCAACACCGCTGAAGCCTGTCAAAGTTGCTTTGACTCCCCAAGAGCGTTTCAATGACTATCTTCAAAGTCGGAGGATGCGAAATACGGAGCAACGTCGGGCCGTCCTGGATTGTGTATTTAAGCATCATGATCATTTTGATGCGGATCAATTACTTGAGCGACTTCCTAGCAAAGGTAAGTCAGGTTACGTCAGCCGTCCGACCGTTTACCGAACGCTCGGCGAATTTGTTGATGCGGGTTTGCTGCGAAAATTTGTTCTTGATGGTCGTAGCGTATACGAGCACGATTACGGCTATCCTCAGCATGACCATCTCTACTGTAGCAAGTGCGAAAAGCTGATCGAGTTTCAGAGTGAAGCTCTGATTAAATTGCGTGACGAAGTAGCCGCAACTCATCAGTTTCAGGTGCGAACTCATCGCCTGATCATTTCCGGAGTCTGTGAGGATTGCCGCAAAGGTCGTGTTCGAGTCCGCCGAAAAGTCGATTTAATTTAAGTCAGTCAAGAACTTTATTATTGGCGTTGTTCGCGTCGAATCTGATTCAACCATAACAGACTTTCCCGTCCGTGGCACAGGCCTCGTAAAACAGACATTTTTCCTGGGAGTTCTTTTGGCAGGCTCTTCCGCCACCCGGATCGCTTCTGGAGATCGAAGGGGTGCGTCGCGCCAAGTCACAGGATCACGCCGGGAGCATAACCGGCTGCTTCGGGGAACTTTTTCTTGTACTCTTCAATTTGCGAGACAAAATAATCGACCTGAGTTTTTGCGGCGCCAACATTATCACGACCCGCGATCAAAATCGCTTGTAAATCGGATTCTGATAGTGACAGCCGATCATCGTCACAAAGTCGTTTGATCAAATCATTTTGTGAAACTGAACCATCTCGCAGATCGTTGACGGTCGCCACCGCATGTTCTTTGATCACGTGATGGGCTGTCTCTCTTCCCACCCCTGATTTCACGGCTTCCATCATGATTGTGGTCGTCAGTAAAAACGGGAGGTAGTGGTTGTTTTCTGCTTCAATAACAGCTGGGTAAGCATCCATCTGTCCGAGGATTGTCAGAAACGTTTCAAATAGCCCGTCGATGGCGAAGAATGCATCGGGCAGCATGACCCGTCTCACAACTGAGCAAGACACATCTCCCTCGTTCCATTGGTCTCCCGCGAGTCCGGCAGCCATTGCCTGATACCCCTTGAGGATTGTGTGAAAGCCATTGATTCGCTCACAGGAACGGGAATTCATTTTGTGCGGCATAGCGCTAGAGCCGGTTTGGCCTTTGGCAAATCCCTCGCTGGCGGTTTCGTTGCCCGCCATTAGACGCAGAGTTCGGCAAAGCGATGATGGGCCACTTGCCAGCTCGGTCAACACGCCGACGGTCCGCAAATCAAGACTGCGTGGGTACACTTGGCCGACATTTTGGAAGCTGTTGGGAATACCAAGGTTTTCGACAACTAGCTGCTCCAGCTGATTCACTTTTTCAGTGTCACCAGCGAACAGGCTTAATTGATCCATCTGCGTTCCGACCGCTCCTTTGAGACCACGGACGGCGTAGGTTTGTAAAAGTGATTCGAGTGATTGTAAACTCGCTAATAACTCCTCGCCAAACATCGCCAGTCGTTTGCCAAAAGTGGTGGGTTGCGCGGCAACGTTATGAGTGCGTGCTGTGATGAAGAGGTCTTGCCATTGAAGGGCCCGACGACTGATACCAGAAAGTGCAGAAATGGTTCGGTTGCGAACCAAAACAAGTGACCGATAAACCTGAAGTTGTTCAACGTTTTCTGTCAAATCACGCGAAGTCATCCCTTTGTGGATGTGCTCATGCCCGGCGAGTTCGCAAAACTCCTCAATTCGGGCTTTGACATCGTGGCGGGTGACACGTTCCCGCGCCATGATCGAGTCAAGGTTAACTTCACCAATCACATTTTCATAAGCCGTGATCGCATCTTTCGGAATGTCGAGACCAAGCTGCTGTTGGGCCTTCATGACCGAGACCCACAATTCGCGTTCCAGCACGACGCGGCCGCGGGCGGACCAAATGGCCTTCATTTTGTCTGACGCGTACCGCTGGGCCAGAATGTTAGGAATGCTGTCTTGGTCTTGATTAGTATTTTGTGGACTTGAATTCATTTTAAGATGGCTGAAGACTGTTGGAGTTCGGGATGCTGTAACGTGTTGTGGCAAGATTCGGCTTTATACAAAGTTGTGAAAAGCCCGTTTTAGTCATGTCAGTTACAGCGATTTACACTTGGCTGTTGTCGGTTCGAGGCGGAATTGCTGGCATTGAGCTTTTGTCATATGACAAAGATTCCCAATGACCGAACCGAGATTTTAACGCTTTTCCTTTAAACCCCAATGACACGATTGGATGGGTGCTCGTCCAGATCCTTTTTTGAAGTTTGGAATCGGTTAGCAAAATGGGGGGATTGGAGCGTAAATCCGCTTTATTTTCCAAACCCGATTCACTTTACAAATGAGAGGGTTCAAAATTTTGCTCAAAAAAAGCTCGGAAATATCTAAAGGTCAGACCTTTGGCTGATTGTAAGGCTCAACACTTTACTTGGTCGCGCTGTTGCCGGTACCATTAAACTAATCGGGTCGGTGAAACTGTGTGGATCAGCGGATTTGGTTTCTTCGAATATCAGGATAATGTCGATAAGCACTCGGTGCGACCAAGGAGCGTAGGCAATTCGCACTTGGACCGGATTCATCGCCTTAAGGAGAGTTTTGTGGTTAGACGATTAATCGTTGCCCTATTGAGTTGCAGTTTCGGCTTTTTCGTGTTCGCATTTCCTGAAATGTGCAATTCGCAAACCGTAACGCTGCCGCAAGAAGTAGAGGGCGTTGCAAAAAAGGAAAAGCCTCAAAACCTCGATTCTATTCGAAGTGAAGACTTGCTGCCTGCTTCGACAAAGCTGTGGGTTTCAATTCCAGATGCGAAGTCAATGGAAAAGCATTTTGAATCGACTCAATTCAACAAGCTTGCCAAGGATCCAGCGATTAAACCATTCATTGATGGTCTGAGAGACCAGATCAAAGATTGGATGCAATCTCAAAATGTCCGGCTGGGCATGGACCTGGACGATCTCGAGGGGGTTCATTCCGGTGAAATTTGCGTTGCCGGAGTTCTCCCACAGGTTACCGGAGAAGACGTAAAGGGGACTCATGGCATCGTGATGCTCATTGATGTCTCTGAGACCTATGACGAGGCAAAAAAACTTCAGGTCAAAATCAACGAACAGTTGATTGAAAGCGGCGCGGTCCAAACGACGAAAAAAATGAACGGGATCGATGTAATCGTCTCGACAATTAAGAGAAAGCGGTTGCGTAACAACCAAACTAACCATCAAGCGATTGTTGGCAAAAAGTGGATGTTGGTTTCTGATAATGAGCAGATTTTTGGAGATGTGCTTCGCCGTTTGGCGGCCCCTGCCAAGATTCGCAAAGCGGAGACCTTGGCTGCTCAACCAGCATTTACTGAGGTAATGAAGCGAACGGAGTTAAAGCCTCACACGTCTCATGTTCGTTGGTTTGTTGATCCATTTGGCTATATTCAGTTAGCGCAAGCACTAGAAGATGAGACCCGCCAGAATCGAACGCAACGGGATGACTGGGCTTCGATCATGAAAAATCAGGGAATGGGGGCTGCTAAAGGTGTTGGCGGGAACATTTCCATTGCGACCGGCGAGCACGAATTACTTCACCAGACTTTTACTTACGCTCCTCGCGATTCATCGGTTAAGAACTCAAACCGAATGTTTGAGTTGTTTGATTTTAGCCCGACGGCTGGCAAGAAACTCGATCCTCCCAAATGGGTTCCTGAGGATTGTTCGTCTTACTTGTCAGGTAACTGGAATTTTCAAAAGGCGTTGAACAGTTTCGGATACGTCTACGACGCGTTCATTGGTGAAGAAGGCAGTTTCGATCGTTTGAAAAGTGATTTCAAAATTGATCCTGACATGCAGCTTGATATCGACAAATTGGTTGGACTGCTCGATAACCGATTTACTGTTGTTTCGGCCACCGTCAAACCAATCGACGAGACGAGTGAGCGAATCATCATTGGCTTTCCCATCAAAGGATCACCCGACTTTGTCTACAACAGCTTCAAACGAGCGACGGGTGGCCAAGAAATCGTTCTGAGTGGTGTCAAAGTTATTCGTGTTGATTCAGAAGAGCCTGAGTCAAGCGGTATCGATCCTGGCCCTTTTGACTTGCCTGATGATCTTGAAGAAGAAGAGGAAGAAGAGGAAGAAGAGCGAGAGTTTTCTCTGTTCGAAGAACGCTTCTTCGTCGTGATCAAAGACCACTTACTTGTGGCTAACAATAAAGATTACCTCAAAAAACTGATTCAAAAATTGAATGCTAAGAAGGACTCGAAACTGGTTGAGAGCCCTGACTATGTTCAAATTAATAAAGCTTTGGCCAAAATTTCAAATCCAAAAAATGTTGGCTGGCGTCAGTTTGGTCGAATCGATCGAGTTCTCGAAGCCAATTATGAGATGCTGCGTCGCGGCGAAATGGCAAAATCTCAAACTGTTTTAGCTCGTGTGGTCAATCAGGTTTTCAAAAAGAAGGCTGAAGAAGCCGCCGCGCAAGAAGGTAAAGAGCTCGATCCCGAAGCCGTGCGAAAGCAAAAGCTGGATGGATCGGACCTGCCTGCTGACTACGCCAAGAGTATCGCCCCTTACTTTGGCCCAATTGGCTGGGTGATGGAAACCGAGAAAGACGGCTGGCGAATTACGGGGTGTGTCTTAAAAAAAAAGGTAATGACTGAAGTAGTGCAAAAAGTGGGTGCGAAAAAAAGCACACAACGTTAAAAACTACCCGCAGACTGTCCGACCCAATCACTTGACGAGGCCTCTGCCTCGTCAGGTAAGCTGGTCGTGCAGTGACGCCATTACCTCAATTTCCGCGAGTTTAGCCAGGGCTGGTTTTTCGATTTGGCGAATCCGCTCGCGAGTAAGTCCCAAGATTTTTCCGACCTCTGCAAACGTTCGGTCTTTGCCATCCTTCAATCCGTAACGCAACGTAATCACTTCTTGTTCACGCTGATTGAGTGATTGGTGAAGAGTTAAAGCCGTCAGTTGTTTTCGTTCGTTTTCAACTGCGCTGGCACAAGGCAAAGGTTGCTTGGAAGGGATTCTGTTGCCAACGGTTGTCGCGGATTTTGCTTGCCCCGTCCCAATGTCGAGGGAACTGGGGTGACGGCGAAGTTGAATGTGCTTTGCGACGCGATCGGGTTTCATCTTCAAATCAACCGAAAGACGGCTAATCACCGCCCCAGAATCGGCCGCCGTGGTTTCCATCTCTCTTCCCAGCATTGTCAGTTGTTCATTGACTTTTTTGCTAACCGCCCGGTAGCTATCCGGGATTCGAACTAACCGGTCTGCATTCCCGAGTGACGAAAATATGGCCTGTCGGATCCATGGGACAGCGTAGGTTGAGAATCGAATGTTGCGTTGGTGGTCGAACTTTGTCACCGCGTGAATCAGTCCTTGGGTGCCCTCTTGGATCATGTCCATGACTAGGGGAGACCGGCCACAGATTTTTTGTGATACTTTGAAAACCAAACCGAGATTAAAACGTGTCATTCGCTCGCATCTCTGCTTGTACTCTGCAAGTAACCAATTTGCCTTGGCACTTTTAAAAGGGGAGGATTCGTAGGAACGGGGACGAATGGTTAGCGACTCCACGAGTTTGACAACTTCCCGATGCAACTTTCTCGTTTGGCTTGAAGTGCTTGCCGATTCCATGGCTTGGCGCAATTTCGCCAGCCTGGGGATGGCCTTTCGAATTGCAGGTTCTAATTTTTTTCGCTCTTCCTTCTCACTCAATGCCACATTACAGACAAAATCCAATCGGATCTGCTTGTTGCTCCAGCCTCTGAGAAGTTGCACAAGATGCTGGACAACGTCTGGCTCTTGAAGGGCCATCCTTTGAAAAGCTTGACGATACAAGAATATTTGTGAAGCCAAGCGATATTCTTCGCTTTTGGAAAGCAGCGGAGTCCGATGAACTTGTTCCAGCAAAATTTCTAGGTGGCTTGATGAGCGATTCGCATTGGCCTTCAGGGGTGTGCGAGTCGCGATACGAAGCGGTCCTTCAGCGGTCGAAGCACGTCTGCGTGGATTCCACTCGCGGCCTTGATGGGAGGGTGGGACAAGGCTCTTTGGATGTTTCGGGGTGATCGAGGAAGAGGCAGGCCGCTTGGCTTGCTCTCGAACTTTGCTTGGTAAGGGGTGGAAGTCAGGTGAAATCTTGATCATGCGTTACGTTCTCCATAAGACGATTGACAGCTAATGCAACGATCATGCCAAGCGTGCTAAAATTGAACCGTAGGAGAAAATGTGGGTGTCAGAAGCCAACAATCGCCAATCCTCGTGCCGAAGATTATTTAAGCTCCTGATGAAGCGCTTCTCCGGTCCACAGGTGGGGCAAAATGCAACAATGCGGTTTTGCCTGGGCTGAAGTTAAGCCAGTTGAGTGAGATGTTTTAAAGAAACTTCGTGAGTTGGCGGTGGGGCATGGCTGCCAATCGAGGACGTGCCGATGGTTTGGCACTAGACTACGCTATAGCTATTTCTAGTGTTGATGGGTCGGCTTTCGCCTTCCTCCATCTTTTTGCGACACTCGATTCAAAGTGGATTAAACAGGAGCAAATATGAAACTTGCGCTCAAGCTGATTTTGCTTTTCATCTTGGCAGTTGTGGCGGTAACGATCGTGGCCACCAACTTTTCTTCGCCGTTGATTACCGTGGGTGGGATGGGGTTGCTGAGCATTGGCGTGATCATGATTGCGGGAGTACGCTGGATTGCCCGACCACTTCAACTGCTGACTGAGAAAATGGAACGCGTCGGACAAGGTGACTTTTCGAGTGATCTCAAAATTTACTCCAAGGACGAACTTGGTCAGTTGTCCATTGCTGTGAACCAGATGTGCGAGCGTTTAAGGCAGCAGCAGACGACGATCGAGTATGAAACAAATCAACGCATCGAAACTTTGGAGCAACTTCGCCACGCTGATCGTTTAAAAACAGTTGGTCAATTAGCGGCAGGATTCGCGCACGAAGTTGGAACGCCTTTAAACGTAATATCTGGGCGAGCTGAGATGATTTTGAGCGACACGAGTTTGCCCCCCGAACAGCTCACCAAACATGCGTCGGCGATCAAAGATGAATCGGAGCGGATTTCTCTGATCATTCATAAACTCCTGGATTTTGCTCGGCGCAGCCCAAGTGAAAAATCACCAGGTGACTTGAAAGCGGTGATTCAGCGTTCGACTGAGCTGATCCGGCCATTAGCGGAAAAGCGAAATGTGAAGGTATCAATGGATCTGCCAGAATCAATTGCCGAGGCAAATTTTGATTTTAATCAGTTTCAACAGGTAATCATGAACTTGATTGATAACGCCGTTGATGCATCCAGTGAGGGACAGACCGTCGATGTAGTGCTCAAACGACGGAGTAACGGTAAGCGGTGTTGGGCGATCCAAGTTATCGATCATGGTTCGGGAATAGACGCGGCCATGCGAGATGAAATTTTTCAGCCATTTTTTACAACCAAAGAGGTTGGTTCGGGGACGGGGCTAGGGCTTTCCATTGTGCATGGAATTGTCGAGGAACATGGGGGGACGATTCGATGTGAGAGTGAACTGGATTTGGGGACGACGATAACGGTTGAATTGCCAGCGATTTAATCGAATTTGCCAACAGCCGTGCAAGTCCGATTGTCAGCCACTCTCGTGTAAAACGTTAGTTGGGGATTCATCACTCGGAGTTGACTTGGGCAAGTACTGTCAGGCTTCGGTGTCGTCGTCGTTTTGCTGTTCTTTGAGCTTGCGATAGAGCGTTTTTCGATCAAGTCCTAGGACCTTTGCTGCTTCGGACTTGTTGCCGTGGGTCTGTTCAAGAACGTATCGAATATATCGGTGCTGAATTGTTTCTAATGACTCCAGTGGTTGGTTGTCTCGATGGCCAATGACCAATTTTGATGGACGGAAATTGACAATTCGGTCGGTGAGAAGGTCGACTGTGATTTCATCTTCGCGGGCCAGAACTACGGCACGTTCAATTACGTTCCGAAGTTCGCGGACATTTCCAGGCCAGTCATAATTCAGGAGTTGCTGTAGCGCTGGCTCGTCAATCTGAATCGTACGATCGCTCGCAAACATCTTCAAAAAATGTTTGGCTAATATCAAAACATCGGTTCCTCGATTTCGTAGCGGTGGGATGTTGATTTCCAGCACATTGATTCGATAGTAGAGGTCGGCTCGGAATTTTTTCTGTTCAATCGCCGTCTCCAAATCACGATTGGTGGCAGCAATCAAATGGACATCGAACGGGACTTCCGTTTTGCCTCCAATCGGTCGAATGGTCTTTTGTTCCAGCGCGCGAAGCAGTTTGGGTTGGAGTTCGATTGGCATCTCGCCAATTTCGTCGAGAAACAACGTTCCCCCATCTGCCTGAACAAACAAACCTTCTCGATCTTCTTTCGCATCCGTAAAAGCGCCTTTAACATGCCCAAAAAGTTCGCTTTCAAAAAGTGATTCGGGAAGTGCGGCACAATTAACTGCGACGAAGGGTTGGGTTGCGCGCTCGCTTTGGTCGTGCAGTTCTCGAGCTACTACTTCTTTCCCGGATCCACTTTCTCCACTCAACAGCACGGGGGCGGAAGAATTGAGTATCCTGTTGAGCTGGCTTTTAAGACGCAGTAATTCGTCGCTCTGGCCAATTAACCCTCCAAATTCTCCAGAGCTTGTTTGAAGTTCTAGGTTCCGAACTCTGCGGCGAAGCTGGCTCGTTTCCGCAGCCCGAATCAAACAGGCTTTGAGGAGTTCAAGTTCAATTGGCTTGGTTGCAAAATCAAAGGCGCCGGCGCGAAGGGCCTCGACGGCAGTTTCCAGACTCCCATAAGCCGTCATCACGATGACCGGTAGATTGGGGTGCCATTTTTTTACTTGCTGGCAAAACTCAAGTCCACTCATTCCGGGCATCTTGACGTCGGTGAGGACGACATCGAAGTCGGCAGATAAAACTGAATTGGACGGGCCGATTGGGAAATCAAATGGGTTTTCGGCAGCCTCTGAGGAATTGGTAATCCCAAGAATCGCACACGCTTGATCGGCTG
>JAQWLH010000298.1 GCA_029247405.1 Mariniblastus sp. | reverse complement strand
CTACTCTTTACGCTTCGGACTACGAACACGAAAGTTGTGGCGTAGGATTTGTTGCTCAAATTGACGGCGTCCCCTCGCACGCCATCGTAGCTGATGCATGTAGTATTCTTGCAAGAATGGAACATCGTGGAGCGTGCGGTTGTGAAGCCGAAACTGGCGATGGTGCAGGAATTTTGACGGGAGTGCCTCACAAGCTAGTCAAAAAAATTGGTAAAGCAGTTGGCTTTCGCACCGACTACCCATTCATTGGCGTTGGAAATGTGTTCCTACCCCTTGATGAAGCGGAACTTGAAAAATGCCAAATCCTGTTTGCGCAAAATGCGAACCGCTTCGGCCAAAAGCTCATTGGCTGGCGGGTAGTTCCCGTGGACCCAGAAGGCGCTGGAATTGGAGTCTCGGCCCTACGAACGCAACCGAAAATCATGCAAGTGTTCATTGGCGCCAAGGAGGGTCTTTCTCAGGACCAATTTGAACGCCAACTCTACTTGATCCGTAAATCAACAACCCATGCCATTCAAAAGGCAAGAGTCTCCTCAACGGGCCGTTTTTACGTTTGCTCACTTTCATCTCGAATCATCGTTTACAAGGGCATGTTGTCGACGGCTCAGCTTCCCATGTATTTTGCTGACCTCAGGGACAAAGATTACGAATCACATTTAGCGATGGTCCATTCGCGTTTCTCGACCAACACACTTCCTAACTGGTCCCGCGCCCAACCGCTTCGCTGGATGGCCCACAACGGCGAAATCAATACGCTACGTGGAAACCGAAACTGGATTACAGCTCGCCAGGGCTTAATGAAAAGTGAATTGTTTGGAAGGGATTTGCGTTCCGTCATGCCAGTCATCGAATCCGGCTGCAGTGACTCAGGTGAATTTGATAACGCAATGGAAATGTTGATGATGTCTGGCCGGGAGTTACCAGAAGTTGTCATGATGATGATTCCGGAAGCGTGGCGAAATCATGAATTGATGCCGGAAAACAAACGCGCATTTTATGAATATCATTCCTGTTTACAGGAACCTTGGGATGGCCCAGCTTCCATTTCATTTACAGACGGCCGAATGATCGGTGCGGTGCTGGATCGAAACGGGCTTCGTCCTAGCCGCTATTACGTTTTAAATGACAATCGCGTGGTCATGGCGAGCGAAGTGGGAGTTCTGGACGTTGATCCTGACCAAGTTGTCAAAAAAGGGCGGCTTGAGCCAGGCAAAATGTTTTTGGTTGATTTCGAGAACAAAAGGATCGTTGCAGATCATGAACTAAAGGACGGTATTGCGAACCGCCTTCCCTACTCCCAGTGGGTTGCCAACCAGCGGATTACATTTGACGAGCTACCTAAACACGAATTAACGCCATTTTTGCCGACCGACGAGAGAGTCGCTCAGATGCGGGCCTTTGGCTACACGAATGAGACGTTAGATTTCATGCTCCTCCCATTGGTCAAGGTAGAAAAAGATCCCATCCTCTCCATGGGAAATGACGCTGCCCTCGCATGTCTCAGCGATAAACCACGATTGCTGTATGACTACTTTGCCCAATTATTTGCACAAGTAACCAATCCTCCAATCGACTCGATTCGAGAAGAGATTGTCATGTCCGTCGAGTGCTATATCGGCCCCGAGGGGAACTTGCTGGAAACCACGGAGGAACAATGTAATCGCTTACTTCTTCCAAATCCCATTCTCGATTTCGAGCAGATGTCTTCGATCCACAATCTCGACCATCGGGGTTGGAAATCAAAACTGATCGACATCACTTTTGACAAAGCCGCGGGCCAAGAAGGATTCATGGATGCCTTGCGGCGAATTCGACGGGAAGCCAAAGCGGCAATTGATGAAAACTGTGCCATCCTCGTTCTATCTGATCGAGCCATTTCAACCGAACGTGTTCCATTAAGTGCGTTACTGGCGACCAGCACGGTTCATCACTTCCTCGTCGAAAATGAACTGAGAACAAGAATTGGCATCATCGTGGAAACGGGTGAGGCTCGCGAAGTCCACCACCATTGTCTATTGACTGGGTTTGGTGCTGACGGCATCCATCCCTACTTAGGCCTCGAAGCCATCATTGATCATCATGCAAACAATCCTGATTCAAAATTGACGGCTGCACAGTGCATTGCCTCCTATCGCAAAGGAGTTTCTAAAGGCATGCTAAAGGTTCTTGCCAAAATGGGAATTTCAACGCTGGCCAGTTACAAGGGAGCGCGAATTTTCGAGGCCGTTGGGCTCAACAGCAATGTCATTGAGACGTGCTTTCCTGGTACAGCGAGTCGAATCCAAGGGGTCGGTTTTGATGTTTTGGCAAACGAAGCGATTCGCCGGCACGACTTAGGTTTTGCACAGGAAACGAAACCCGCTGATTCACTGCCGTTAATCCAATTGGATACCGCGGGCTCGATCCATTGGCGAAGTGGGGGCGAAAAACACGCTTGGACTCCACTCAACATCGCGAACATTCAACAGGCGGCACGGGCTGGTGATCCAGATGCTTATCAACGGTTTTCAAAAGCAATTAATGAACAAACGGCGCGTGAATGCCATCTGCGGGGTCTGCTTAGATTTCGTCCCCGGACTTCAATTCCAATTCAACAAGTCGAATCAGCAAAAGAGATCGTCAAACGATTTTGCACCGGCGCGATGAGCTTTGGCTCGATATCTGCTGAGGCCCACGAGACCCTTGCAGTAGCCATGAATCGCCTTGGAGGAAAAAGCAACACTGGCGAAGGTGGCGAGGACTATCGCCGATTTACTCCCGATGACAATGGCGATCTCAGGCGATCGGCGATAAAACAAGTCGCCTCGGGGCGGTTTGGCGTGACGGCCTACTACCTTGCTAACGCCGACGAAATTCAAATCAAAATGGCCCAAGGCGCAAAACCTGGCGAAGGCGGAGAGTTACCGGGGCACAAAGTTGATGAAACAATCGCCAAGACCCGACGTTCCACGCCAGGGGTGACCTTAATCAGTCCACCACCTCATCACGACATTTATTCAATCGAGGATTTGGCACAGCTAATTTTTGATCTAAAAAATGCCAACCCCACCGCGAGGATCAGCGTCAAACTTGTCTCCGAAGTGGGTGTCGGAACGATCGCCGCAGGCGTTGCCAAAGCTCATGCAGACAATATCCTGATTTCCGGAACCGGAGGCGGTACCGGAGCGTCACCCTTGACGAGCATTAAGCACGCAGGGATGCCTTGGGAATTAGGCATTGCCGAAACCCACCAAACGCTGGTCATGAATGACTTGCGAAGTCGGGTCCGGCTACAGACCGACGGCCAACTTAAAACTGGTCGTGATGTAGTCATCGCAACGTTACTTGGTGCTGAAGAATATGGATTTGCGACGGCACCATTGATAACACTCGGCTGTATCATGATGCGAAAATGCCACCTCAACACTTGCCCAGTTGGAATTGCTACCCAAGATAAAACGCTGCGTAAAAAGTTCGCGGGGAAACCCGAACACGTCGTTAATTACTTATTCATGGTCGCTGAAGAAGCTCGCCAGATTATGGCCGAACTAGGATTTCGATCGATCAATGAAATGGTAGGCCGTGTCGACGCACTGGATGTAGACGATGCAGTTGAGCATTGGAAAGCCAAAGGAATTGACCTATCCAAATTACTTGCACCTGCCGTCGGCTTTTATGATGGAATTCAGGTTTACTGCACCATTGACCAAGACCACGCGCTTGAAAATGTTCTTGATTGGAAATTACTGGAAGAATCAGAACCAGCCATCAGTGTTGAAAAGAAGGTCCACATTGAAACGGAAATCAAAAACACGGACCGCGCCGTCGGAGCGATTTTGAGCCACCACGTGGTCAAAAAACACGGCCCCGATGGCTTCAGCAAAAACACGATTTGGATCTCCTGCAAAGGCTCTGCCGGTCAAAGCCTCGGAGCATTCCTCGCCGGAGGGATTACGATTCAAGTCGAAGGCGATGCCAATGATTACACGGGAAAAGGTCTCTCTGGAGGTCGATTGATTGTGTTTCCACCGAAAGAATCAAAATTCGCTTCGGAAGACAATATCATCATCGGCAATGTCGCACTTTACGGAGCGACCGGCGGCGAGGCTTATTTTCGCGGTGTTGCGGCGGAAAGATTTGCCGTCCGCAATTCCGGAGCTCTGGCGGTCGTCGAGGGAGTCGGTGATCACGGATGTGAATACATGACCGGTGGTCGAGTTGTAATTCTTGGCCCCATTGGACGAAATTTTGCGGCAGGAATGTCAGGAGGCATTGCCTACGTCTACGACCCGAACGATACCATTTTAACAAATATCAACCTTGATTTGGTCGACATCGAATCAATGGACCAGGAGTCGGATATCGAGGAGCTGAGAGATTTAATTGCCAATCATGCTAACCTGACTGGCTCAGTGGTCGCTCAAAACATCTTGGATGACTGGGAATCCTCTCTGTTGAAATTCAAAAAAATCATTCCCGAACTGTATCGCGATATTCTCATGACCAAACAAACTAAATCCACAGCTTCATAATTTAAACCTCTCCACTTCACAGACATGGAAAAAGGCCACCGACGCGCAAGGCGACTTCGGTGGATTCACGACCAACAGACAATCACGCGTCCGATGTGGCGTTCAAGGAAATGACGATGGGCAAACCGACTGGTTTTTTGGAATTCGACCGAGTTGATAATGGCAAGCGTGATCCGCTTGAGCGAGTTGGGGATTGGAACGAGTTCCTTGTACAAATCGGTGATCAAGACCTCCAAACTCAGGGGTCACGGTGCATGGATTGCGGAATCCCGTTTTGCCATACTGGCCAATTGATCGGCAATCTGGCGACGGGATGTCCCGTTAACAACCTAATTCCCGAGTGGAATCATTTGGTCTACCAAGGGAAATGGCGTGAAGCGTTAGATCGACTGCATTTGACTAACAATTTCCCCGAATTCACCGGTCGAGTTTGCCCCGCACCGTGTGAAGGCTCATGTGTCCTTGGAATCAACGAATCACCGGTCACAATCAAATCAATCGAGCGCACGATTGTTGACCGTGGATTCGAAAATGGTTGGATCGTTCCGCGGATGCCCCGTGAACAAAGTGGCCAAACCGTCGCCGTGATTGGTTCAGGCCCTGCTGGTCTGGCGGCTGCCGACATGCTAAACCAAGCCGGGCACCGTGTCACCGTCTTTGAGCGGGATGACCAAATTGGCGGATTGTTGATGTACGGCATTCCGAATATGAAACTTGATAAAAGCATCGTTCAGCGTCGTCTGGATTTGCTTGAAAAGGAAGGAATTGAGTTTCAAACAGGAGTCAACGTAGGTGATAACTTGTCAGCTGACGAGGTCAAGAATAAGTTTGATGCGATTGTCATTTGTGTCGGAGCAACCAAACCCCGTGATTTAAAAATCCCCGGTCGGTCGCTAAATGGCATTCACTTTGCGATGGACTATCTGCGAGGATCGACATCATCCTTACTCAAAGGGGAAGCAGTCGAGATTTCAGCCGAAGGAAAAAATGTCGTCGTGATCGGTGGAGGTGACACGGGTACAGACTGTGTCGGCACCGCGATTCGCCAGGGCTGTAAAAGCGTCGTCAATTTGGAGATTGTCACTCGTCCCCCCAAAGAAAGAGCGGACTCTAACCCTTGGCCCCAATGGCCACTCATCTTTCGGACCGATTACGGTCACTCCGAAGCGGCTGCGAAGTTTGGCAAAGATCCGCGCCAATTCGCCATGGAAACCATTGAATTTGTGGCTGATAACAATTGGAATTTAACTGGTTTAAACACGACTCAAGTCGATTGGTCCGTCGAGCGTCCAGGCGTTGCACCGTTCTCTCGAGTCGAGGGATCTGAAACGACAATCCCAGCGGATTTAGTCTTTCTTGCCTTAGGCTTTCTCGGCCCCGATCCAATGCTCACAGACCAGTTTGGCTTAGAGACAGGACCTCGCTCCAATATCTTGGCCAACACAAACGACTATGAAACAAGTCAGCCAGGCATTTTCGCTGCTGGCGATTGTCGTCGTGGTCAAAGCCTTGTCGTCTGGGCGATTCGAGAAGGCCGTCAAGCTGCAGAGGTTTGCAGCCAATATTTGGCCAGCCTCGCCTAAGCCAGCCTCATGTTCGGACCTCGCGATTCGATGGGGCCCCATCCCCACGTTGCACTTGGCGAGCCAACTTATCACTCAACGATCTTAATTCCATGGTATGGCGATATCGTCAAGTCTTTCCTCACCCGTCGGTGTGGCGGCTGTATCATCCGTACCATTTAGTCCAACGCTATATACCTCGGGAACGAGCTTAGTCAAAGAGCCTGAATTCGAGTTGATATCAATTTCACTGACGAGTGAATACTTAAATTCCAAGTTGGAATACGGATCGAGGGGGATGCTCTTGATGTATTGAGGAACAAGCTGTGCGAGCGTCTTAGGATAGAAGCCATTATCTTTTTCGAAGGCCGCCAGGCTAATGAATATTTGAGTAATGCGAAAGTAGGTTTTGCTCCGCGTCTCGGCGTTAGCGATGCTTGAACAACTTGGTGTTAACATGCCATTCATGATTTGCCCCATGGCTTTACCTTTGCTCTCTCGTCCACCAAGAACAGTCAAGAAAGTGCTGCTTGGACTGCGAACCTCGGCATCCATCTCCGCCATTTCTTTCTCGATTTGAAGAAAAGCTTGAAGCCGCTTCTGATCATCCTCAATCTTTGCAACATCAACGAGTCGATCATACCAAGCGTTGACGACAAGGGAACATTCTTGCCAATCAACCGTTTTGCCCCCAATACCAGTCAGAAAGTTTGTCAGGTCCATTGTTCCGTCGGGAGTTAGCGCATCATATTCTCCCCGACCAATTGAGATCAGCGTATCCATCATCGTAAAACGCTCACTTGATTGAAGGATCTTTGCAAGCGAGCGACAAGGTACAAAACCTTCCACCGCCTTTTGAAGCTTCCTCAGTTGTTGCGAGGAAGGTTTTTTTGACACACAAATGGCTGCGACCTTGAAATTGGCCATATCTGAGATAGCAATCCCAACCAATTCCTCAACTAAAGTTGCAGAACTCGAGGAGTGCTGGCCTAAGCGGTACATGGCCAAAACATCCTCCAAGGCAAGATCTATTCGTCCGAGCTCAAGATTCCGGTTCGCACTGACGTTAAAAAAACGAGCCAACAAACGCAATCTCACGCACACGCTTAAACTTGCACCACCGAGGCCATCGCCGTTGGCATTGATCAACGGAAAATAATATTTAGGACGTTCAAGCCCTTTTCGAATCATTTGAATCGGATTTTGATTTCGCTGGTACCAGGCTTCAAGCATCGGGTTAGTTTCTGGATCCCAAACCTCCTCCAGTGCGGCTTCGTAATCATTGAAAAGATCATAAAACGGCGTCCCTTCCTTCCGGGACCGCTGATAACCGGCTGCTTCTAAAAAGTCCCCAAAGCTGACGTAATAAAGGCCTTCTTCGGGTAATGGCGCAATTCCCAGACGAACAAAAAACTCGTCAGGCAGCAACGCCCCCTCGCTTACCATTGGGCCTAAACCTTCAACAATTTTCACCATCGAATTGTTCTCCGGGGTGACCCCGTCGGCGTATAACAAATTTAAGGCCTCAAGATAATCAACATCACCGTTGCCATTGAGCGGGCCCTCGACGATCGTGGCTTGGCTTGTAACGGGTATCAGCGGCTCACCGTTCTTTACCGTTGAGCGAAAATTAACAATCGCCCATAAAACGACGAAAGCAAACATTCCGACCGCTGCCAACAGAATTGTTTTGACGCATCCAGTTTTCAGATTGTTTGTTTTAGACATAACATAATTGTTGGCTGAGGCATTGACTTTTCAACAAAGAATTTTCGCCAATCCAAAAAATTTAAAAAGTAAAAACTATTTTCGGCAAGAAACGATTTTTTGCTACGAAAAC
>JAQWLH010000296.1 GCA_029247405.1 Mariniblastus sp. | reverse complement strand
CCTTCTTGGTTTCCTATGCACGAATATTTTTCATGAGTTCTTAGGAGGGATGGCAGCCCGATGATGTTATCTGATTTATGAAAGATCCAAAACATTGAAGCGCTACGCTCCGGCGACACCCAGAGCATCATTGCTGCCAACTCCAATCTCGAAATTCGTTCGGCAATCATGCTCCTTAAGCAAAACAAGATTGGTGGCGTGATTCGAAGCGGAGGACGCGTTGGAGATTTTGCAAAACAACTCGCAGAGCAAAAAATTGGCTTAATCATCCCAGCGATGAACGGCACCGAATACAATTCAACCCTTGAGCATTTCCTACTTGCCAGCCAGTCGGGTGTGCCGATTGCGTTTGAGGGGGATTCGGCCGAGCAAATCCGGTTGACCGCCTCGTTGCTGGTATCCGCAGGACTTGATCGCCAAATTGCTCTGAGCGGCCTAACGTCGGGAGGGGCAGAGCTGGTTGGAATGAAACGAACAACACTCGCTTCCGGCGCCCCGGCTGATTTCGTTGTCTGGTCCGCGTCACCCCTCAATTTGTCTGCCAAACCCACCAACGTCGTCGTTGATGGAACAATTGTGCCTACGAAGTAAAAACATGAAACGTTTGATAATACAATTTACCACTGCTGGGCTGATCTTTTTTCTTTTAGCTGCTCCTCAACTGGCGCACGCAGAAGATTCAATTTTGATTTCGGCCGACACCGTTTACACCATGAACGGCAAAACACTGTCGCCAGGCCAAGTTCTGGTAGTCGATGGCAAAATCAAGGCCGTCGGTAAGACGGTCTCCGCCGCCGACTCCTCGACCCAAGAGATCAAACTGGGGCCTGGTTCCGTTTTAATGCCAGGTTTGGTCGATCCGTATTCGCAAACCGGTTTGGGCGATGACGGAACTGACGAGCGAACCGAGGAAATCACTCCCAATTTTAAAGCGATCCATTCGGTAGATTGGGAGAAATCTGCTCTGAGGCGACAACGAGAAAACGGCACGACCACCATGTGCGTAAGCCCTGGTCGCCAAAACGTCTTTGGCGGAATTACCGCAATTATCAAAACGTACGACGCGGGAAATCCCATCCTCAATGAGGATGGGGCTCTCATCGCTTCAATGTGTTCCGACCCGACGGCTTCAAACCGTTCCCGCTCCAGGCCGGATACCATCTTTGTTCGCCAACCCACCAACCGCATGGGTGTCGTGTGGATGCTGCGAAGTACTTTCGACAAAGTCAATCGAGCGTCCGCGGGTGAAAGTGAATTCCCAGAAATCAAACAGGTCCTCACCGGGAAACGCCCGCTGATGATTTATGCCCGCATGTCACACGACATCACCACGGTCGAAACGCTCGCTAACACCTTTAAACTCTCTCCCATCATCGTCGGTGGACACGAAGCTTACAAAGTCAAAGAGATGCTGGCGGAACGCAAGTATCCCGTCATCCTTGATCGAATTGATACCCGAGCGACAACTGGTGCCGAGCAGTCAAAATTGTGTTGGAACCAGGCCGCTGTGCTGGACCAAGCCGGTGTCACGTTTGCCTTATGTGGCAATGACTTGCTTGACCAAGCTCGATTTGTTCACCGCCACGGCTTGAGTCGGGAGAAAACCCTTGCAGCGATCACCGCGACACCCGCCAAATTGCTGGGAGTCCAGGACAAGGTCGGAATGATCAAGCCAAAACTGGATGCAGACTTAATCGCATTTTCAGGTGACCCGCTTGATCTGACGTCACGCATCCAATGGGTGATGGTCAATGGCCAGGTTCTTGCCCACTCAAAATCAATCACTGAAACCAACGAAAAAAATAACGACGCCAAACTTGGCGGAGATTCCGTCAAAACGAAAGAGGGAAACTAACGTGCGTAACAAACTAACATTCACCGTATGTTGCCTGGCCGTTTCGATGGTTGCAGGCAGTTTTTCGGTCGCGCAAAAACCGATCGCCATCAAAGGTGGCAAAGTCATCACCATGACGGGTGAGACAATTGAAAATGGAACCGTCATTGTTCGCGATGGCCGAATTGCTGCCGTCGGCAAAGACCTCAAAGTTCCCGTCGAGGCACAAATCATCGATGCCACCGACCAAGTTGTCATGCCTGGATTTGTCGAGGCTCATACCTCTTCGGGGATGTCTCAAGCCAACGAAACGAATCAAACAGTACCCTATTTATCGGTCATTGATTCCATTGATCCAATGAACTCATATTTTCGCGATGCCCGACGAAATGGGATCACCAGTGTCGCGATCACACCCGGCAACTCAACGTTAATCGGGGGGCAAGCGGCGGTGATTAAAACAGGAGGTGATTTCGTTGACGAAATGATCCTCAAACCCGTGGCCGGCATCAAAATCTCCCTTCGCCCCGTAAGCGGCGGGCGAATGAGTCATCTTGCCAAACTCCGCAAAGCCTTAGACGCTGCCAAAAAGAAACTGGCAGACAAGGCAGAAGCGAAAAAAGACAAAGATAAAAAAGAGTCGGCTGACAAAAAGAAGGATACCGACAAAGAAAAGAAACCAAGCACGGCGACCCAACCCGAAACAAAAGTCGAATCGGAACTCGACAAAGCCATGTTCGCCCTCTTGGAAGGAGAAATCCCAGCCATCATCTATTGCGAAAAAGCCATGGATGTTGGCCAAGCCATTCGCTTGATCAAAGAGTACAAACTTGATGCCAAAATGGTCCTCGGTCGCGATTGCCACAAAGCGGCTGCTCAGGTGGCCCAAATGGATCTGCCCGTCGTACTTGATTCGACCATGGTTTACTGGGAAGAAGACCCCAGAACCAAAGAAGAGAAGAAGATCGTATTGCCCGAAATCTTTCGCGAGCACGGCGTCAAATTTGTTTTCCAAGTCGCACGTTCCAACTCCCAAACCCTGGGGTCCAACTTTCTTTGGTACCAAGCTGCAACAGCTGTTAAATACGGCATGTCGGAACAGGATGCCCTCGAGGCACTTACGATTCTCCCAGCGAAACTCCACGGCGTTGAAAAATTTGTTGGCACCATTGAAAAAGGCAAAGATGCTGACCTGGTGATCCTTTCGGGAGATCCACTCAAAGTCGGCACCTGGGTCGACAAAACCATTGTGAGCGGCGAAGTCGTTTACGAAAAAGATAAAGACGAACAACTGAAACGGTTGCTGACCGGCGAAGAAACTGACAGCGAATAAAAAACGAATTGCCGATCGCGGCTGAACCGCAGGATTTTTGAAATGAAACTAGTGCAAACCAATTTCAGCTTTGCCTTTCTGGTGGCGCTCTTGATAGCAGCGTCAACGTTATTATTAGCTGCGCCAACTCTTTCCACGGCTCAAAATGCCCCCGCCGAAATTTACTTTGCAAAGCAGATTTGGAACGGGAAGGATGCACCAATCCAAGACGCCGCGATGCTCGTGGTCGATGGAAAGATTACTGCGGTCGGACCGCGAGCCGATATTTCGATCCCCGCTGGATCGATCACTCACGAACTTGGTAGCCAAGTCATTATCCCGGGTTTGATTGCCGCTCACACCAACCTTTCGGGCACGGTCTCAGAAGAGCGGACGTTAACACCTAACATCCATGCGTTAGACGGGTTTGACTTTTTCGCGGATCGTCACAACTACCTGAAATCAGGAATCACAACGGCGCAGGTTTCTCCTGGTAACGGAAGATTGATGCCCGGAGTCGGCGGTGTCGTCCGCCTAGCGGGCGATGACATTTCTGAGCGCATCCTTAATGACGAGGAAAGCCTACGGATTATTTTGAACAGTACCGTTCGAAACGCACCTCGCATCTACGAACCACCTGTTGGCCCTGTCTCTGAAGACCGTCCTCTGTTGCAAACTCGCCCACAACTCACCACATTGACAGCATCACTGGCCGGCCTCCGCCAGATCTTTAAACAAGCCACCGCTAAACAAACCGATGTTACTGATGAAGAACCCGATGCGATCGTTGGTGCAGTCGCCAGCTTGATCAAAAACAAGCTACCTCTGCGAATCACTGCTACCACAACACCAGAAATTCGGGGCGCCCTCAGCCTGGCTAAAGAATTTGATTTAAAAATCATCCTCGTTGACTGCGCCGGGCTCGAGCCCTTCAGCAAAGCTTTTGGTGACTGGAAAAAACATGTCAAAGGTGTCGTACTTTCTGGATCGACTCCGGGACAAATCACCAATCCAACCATTGACCAAATCGCTGCAGCCATGGAGCCATGGAAGTATGCGCGTGAGTTAATGGACGCAGGAATACCAGTTGCGATTCGCTCAAGTGACGCCAACTTGACGCGTCTGATGTTTATCGCTGGCCAATTCATGCAAGACGATTTGACCCCAACGGAATTGCTGTCTGCAATTACCAGTACCCCAGCTGCTCTGCTCGGGGTGAACCAGAAAGTTGGCTCGCTCGAAAACGGGAAGCTGGCAGACTTTGTCGTTCTTAGTGATGCACCGTTCCAGCTTCACACCCGCGTCACCGCAACCTTCTCCGCGGGAAAACCTGTTTTCGAGAAAACACGAAAAACCCAAACCACAATTGTTTTAGCTGGTCGAATCTACCTCGGTGATGGAAAGTATCTCGAAAATGGAAATGTCGTAGTCAAAGGTAAAACGGTCCGCGGCGTTGGGGCGAGTGTTTCCTCCCCAGCCAATGCGAATTTCAAATCATTCAACAACGGTGCGGTCATCGTCCCTGGGTACGTTGATATGGGGGCTGGGCTCGGTCTCGGCGGGCCTCTCACTGGCTCGTTAGCTTTATCGACCAAACTCGGTGAGCAACTCTATGCCGACGATCCTGCCATTGAATACGCTCGGAAAAATGGAATCACGACCGCCTTACTGAGCTCAAGCTCTGGCAGTGCTTCCCCGGTGGTTGCCTTTAAACTTGGAAATGACACGCGTGTGATTTCTGATCCCATTGCGATTCGATTTAAACTCAACGGAAGCACTGCAGCGGGAATCGCCAGCAACGAAAAAATCCTCAAGGCCGGAAAGGCTTACGTAGACTCGTGGATTAAATATGAAAAAGACCTCGCACTCTACGAAGCCAAATCGAAAGCAGCCAAAACCAAATCCCCTGAAGATTTAAAAAAGGAAGCGGACGCCAAAAAAGCGGCAGAGGCCAAGAAAGCAGCGGAAGCCAAAAAAGCCGAAGAGGCTAAGAAAGCAGCGGAGGCCAAAGCAACCAGCAAAGATGAAGCTAAAAAACCAGACAGCAAAAATGATGTCAAAGAAAAACCAGAAGAAAAGAAGGAAGAAAAAAAGGAAGTGGTCCTTCCCGACCCAATCACCGGGACCTGGGAAGGTGAGCTAGATTCAGAACGACTACCACCACAATTCAAGGCAATCAAGCTTGAATTGGTACTCAATGAGGAGAATCAAGTCAGCGGATCGGTAGAAGTCATGCGGACCAAGAATGACCTCAAAAAAGGCAGCTTCGATCGGACAACGCGCGAACTGATCATGACCATCGAACGTCGAGGGGCCGAACTCGATCTGAGCGGTAAACTCGACGAGCAAGGCGCGTTCAGGGGCAGTATGAACATGGGCCGCGCGGACGTTGTCATCAATGCCACCCGAACCGTCGACAAAAGCAAAAAGCCCACCCCAAAACCAAAAGAAGACAAACCAAAAGAAGACAAACCCGCCAAGGAAACACCAGCCAAAGAGAAGCCAAAAGACAAGCCCAAGGAAGGTGATAAACCCAAGGAAGGTGATAAACCGAAGGAAGGCGATAAACCTAAGGAAGGTGATAAAAAGGAAGCCAACCAAGGGGACGCCAAACCCGCTGAGAAACCAGCGGAGAAGAAAGAGGAACTCAAGCCCCCCAAAAAGCCTCGCCTCTCTACCGCGATGGAACCCTACAAGGCTCTTTTTGCCGGAGAGATCCCCGCGATCGTTGAGTCTCGTGATCTATATTCGATCAAAGCGGCGGCCGAATTATTTTCGAAAACATACAAACTGCGGACCATCCTCGTTGGAGCGGATGACTTGGCCCGCGATCCTGATCTGCTCAAAGACTACAACGTATCAGTATGCACAGGGCCGACTTTTTCGGTCACGGTCGACCAAAAAGAGCCACCGACGAACATGCCGCAACTTTTTGCGAACGAACAACTTTCGTTCGGTTTCCAATCGGGCGGAACCACCGGGGCAGGGCAGTTGCCTGCCGCTGTTCAATACGTCGTCAGTCGCGGCCTTTCTACCACCGACGCGCTTTCCGCTTTAACTTCCAACCCGGCCAAAATGCTCTCCCAAGATTCGACCTTTGGGAGTATCGAAGCAGGCAAAGACGCAGACCGTGTCGTGCTTAGCGGTCCGCCATTTGAATTTTCAACTAAAGTCCTGGCTGTCATGATTGACGGCCAATGGGTCTACGAACGTGAGGAACAAAAGTGATTTTAAAACTTTTGAAACAAAGCTTTTTTGCCAACGTTGGCATCCTAACATTGGTTTGTCTGATATCTTCGTCTTTCTTGATGACGAGCACGATCAGGGCGCAGAGTAAAAACAAGCGCACTCAACAAGACAAACCAAAAATTGCCATTCATGTTGGTAAAATCATGACCGCCGTAGGTGACCCGATCGGCGATGGAACGATCTTGATCAAAGACGGAAAGATCGAGGCGATTGGCCCCAGGAAGAAGATCACCGTCCCCGACGGATACCTTGTTATCGATCACTCTGAGCATTTTGCAATGCCCGGTTTGATTGACGCCCACAGCCATGTTGGTGGCTCGGGTGACTTAAATGAAATGGTTTATCAGACGAATCCGGAATTGCGAAACTGGGACCAGATTATCCCACACAACGAGCGTCTCAAAGTGGCGATTGCTGGCGGGGTGACAACGACGTGTTTTATCCCTGGTAGCGGGACCAACATGGGCGGGTTTGGCGTCTTGATGAAAACGGGGCCCGGTGATCCCGAAGACGTCATCATTCGTGCTCCAGGTGTTTTAAAAATTGCTCAAGCCGGAAACCCCGAACGTCGAACCGGTGAAACCGGTTCAGGAAAAATGGGAATGAATTACGTCATTCGCCAACAACTGAAAGAGGGGCAGCTTTACGTTCGCCAGTGGGATGATTTTGAAAAAGGTGAAGCGGCAAAGCCAGAATTCAACCTGAGACTTGAGTATTTCAAACCCTTGTTTCGGCGACAAATCCCAGTCGTCGTTCACACGCAGCAATATCAGGTGATTCAATCAACCATTCGCATGCTGCATGATGAAATGAATTTGAAAGTCGTCATCGACCATGGAACATTTGATGCCTACAAGATTGGCAAGCAACTTGCCAAGCGTGGCATCCCCGTCATGGCCGGTCCCCGTGCGTTTCAACTCGACCGCGACAAAGGCCAAGTCACCGGCATCGTTAATGAATACGAAAAGCGTGGCATTGAAATTTTGGGAGTTAACACCGACGCCCCCGTCATTCCCCAAGAAGAGCTTTTCTTTCAAGCAACGATGGCCGTTCGCTATGGTTGGTCAGAAGAACGAGCGATCAAGGGCCTGACGATCCAACCTGCCAAAGCACTCATGATTGACGATCGAGTCGGGTCTCTTGAAGTTGGCAAAGATGCTGACATCCTGATCACCACCGGCTCAATTCTTGACCCGAGAAACTTTGTCACCCAAGTTTTCATCGACGGTAGCAGCGTCTACGACACTAAGAAAGATCGCCGAAGATTCTAAGCTCACCCACTCAGAGATGAGTTGCCGCGTCAACCAATACGCAACCACAACCAAAACATCATGACCATAAACTCTTTAAAACTCATTCCTTTGCTGGCGATCACGTTACTTACGTTTGCCCAATCGAATTCCGATGCCCAGACGACCGCTTACACGGGCGCTACTCTTGAAACGATGACCGAAGCCGGGCAGCTCAAAAATGGCACCCTTGTGATTCGAGGTGATAAAATCATCGACGTTGGGACAGACGTTAAAATCCCTGATGATGCACGCGTTGTCTCCCTCAACGGAAAAACGGTCATGCCAGGTTTGGTCGATCCTTATTTCGTCTTTCGTACCGGTTCTTCGACTGGAACGGCCCCTCAAACCATCACGATTAACGGGCGAACATTTACCATCAATCGGGGAACAACACGTTTTTCTGCAGGCAGCTTTACCCGTCTCGGAGAGTACTTCTATCCCTACAAGTTTGATTTTAAACCGGCCATTCGAACCGGGATCACCGTCGGTAATTTAGTTTCCAATGGACGGGGGCTATCGGCCTATGCCAATATCTCCGACGACAAGAAGCCAGAGATGATTTTTAAGGATGAAGGGTTTCTATTTGTTCAGGTCACCAATCAAACAAGCGGCTTGGACATCATTCGCAAACCACTGACTGCCGAGCCCAAAAAGACAACTTCCGGTTCGAGTAAACCGACGACCACCCCCAAGGCTCCATCGCC
>JAQWLH010000294.1 GCA_029247405.1 Mariniblastus sp. | reverse complement strand
TAACTGAATGGGTCTAACTGAATGGGTCTAACTGAATGGGTCTAACTGAATGGGTCTAACTGAATGGGTCTAACTGAATGGGTCTAACTGAATGGGTCTAACTGAAAAATCGGGTTGGCGTCTTGGTGGCGATGGTTCTCGCCCAAACTACGGGTTGCTGGCAGTGATGAGGCAAACGGATTGGACAACGACCCAACTCGCGAAATTTATGAAATCAACGGTTAACTCACCAGCTAAACCAAGTCTTCCGGGCAGTTATCGGGATAAAAAATACCGCGATTCGAGCGTTAGTGAGCTGAGGGAAACATTAGGGAACCCGTCAAAAACAGTGTTTTTATCGGTTAAACCTCCAACAAATTCCTGAAATCCTGCCACCGCTCTAATATCCACCTTTATGTGGAGGTTTATATTCTATACTTTATTATGTAGTATTTGGCTTAAGGCAACAAAATGTGTCACTATCGAGGGTTTGAAGATGCTCAGCGAGAAAACAATTGAAATTGTAAAAGCGATTACTCCGTTGGTTGCGGATAATGCGGAAGCAATTACGAGTCGTTTTTATCAATTGATGTTTGAGGGAAATCCTGAAGTCAAAGCATTTTTTAATCAGGCGCATCAGCATTCAGGTGGACAGCAGAAAGCGCTTGCCGGGGCGATTTGCGCGTATTTTTCGAACATTGATAACCTTCATGTGTTGGGGCCAGCGATTGAAGTGGTCGCTCAAAAACATTGTTCATTAAATATTCTGCCGGAGCATTATCCGATTGTTGGTAAGCACTTGCTTCTGGCGATCAAAGACGTGATGGGCGAAGCTGCGACAGGTGAAATTATCGACGCGGTCACTGAGGCCTATGAGGCTTTGGCTAAAATTTGCATTAGCCGCGAAAATGAAATTTACCAAAAGCAAGCGTCAGCCGATGGGGGCTGGAACGGCTTTCGGAATTTTGTCGTGGATCGGAAGGTGCCAGAAAGCGATATTATCACTTCGTTTTATCTTCGTCCTGAAGATGGTGGGGCAGCGCCGGCGTACTTGCCGGGGCAATATATTACCCTGCGGATAAATCATCCGAGTTGTCCGACATCACCTCGCAACTACAGTCTTTCGGATAAACCCTCCAATGGGCAATACCGCATTAGCGTAAAAAAGGAATCCGGGACCGGCGAGGGGCAGCCCGAGGGATTAATTTCAACTTATTTGCACGAAGAGATTCAGCCGGGCGACATCATTGAGGTTGGCCCTCCCTGTGGTGAGTTCACGCTTGATCCCGATACGGTTTCCGAGCGAACAATTGTCTTCCTGGCAGGTGGAATTGGTGTGACACCGTTGCTCTCGATGGCCAAGTCTCTAGTCGACTTGGGCGTCTTAGCGCCAATTAAGTTTCTGCATGCAGTTAAAAATAGCTCGGTCCATCCTTTTCGAGATGAAGTGCAAATGATGGTTTCTGATAAAGATTTTGTCGAGACGCTTTTTCTGTACGATGAGCCCCAAGCCGACGATTTTGAAGATGGAATGTGCGACCGAGTCGGAACTGTGAACATGGAGCTCATTCGTGATTGGACACCTTACCAGAACGCTGACTTTTACTTTTGCGGGCCTGAACCGTTCATGCGAGTCGTGTACGCTAGCCTCAAAGACCTGGGGGTTTGCGACTCGCGAATCAACTTTGAATTCTTCGGGCCAAAGCAAGAATTTTTGGATTCAGTGATGGCGTAACACGAGTGTTGGATCGTTCTCAAATGAATCTTGAGCGAACGCAATTAGCCTGATTTTTCCTGATCCATGGCTTTATCACGGTGACAGCTTTCGAGACGAAGTCGATTTGAGACTTTGCAAATTTCCTCCCGGATAGGAGGTAAGTGCCCGTCGCCGTAACGTAGCGACTTCATTCAGGCAGAGCTGGATTGCGAAGGTGTTTTTTCAGGATGTCCCGTGAATTCCAGCGTTAGATGAATTTTTGTGATGACAGATTGTTGGCAGCGAGTTTGTTTTTGACGTCAATTAATTGAGAACAGTTGAAACGTAATTGCACTGGATCGGAAAAAATGAGGCAAGCTATTTCTGGATATCATCAGAACAGTGAGGAACACTGGGTCGCTGAGTTAAGCTGTGGTCATTTTCAAAACGTTCGCCATGATCCACCGTTATCCACTCGTAAGTGGACGCAAACTCAACAAGGCCGCGATTTGATGATGGGTTTTGAACTCAATTGCGAAAAATGCGATGACGGCGCTCCTCGCGATTCCGCTTGATCGTCGCTTGGTGCTGGTCAAGACTCTTAGTTTTTCTGCTGCAGTGGCATTGTAATGACTAAAGCTGCTTTTCGTTCCTGATTGCTCGTTCGATTCAGGACATGGCATTTAACGCACGAAGCGGACAAACGAATTGAGCCAGCGTATTTGAAAGTGTTCGCTTCGATTTTTTCAAATTCATTAGCGTCTCCTGACAGTGCTTTAACGACCGCTTTCTCAAATTCGTTCGAAGGTTTATGAGCCATCGTCATTGGTTTGGCGTTTACTGCCAACCAGCTTAATTTTATGTTGTGCGACTTGGACATTTCCGAAAAAACGTCTTCGAGCGATCGAGAGGGAAGCTCAAGCTTTTCCTCTTCGCGGAAAAAATCACGATGCATGACTTGTAAGGCGCCACTGAATGCCTCGTGCAGGATTCTCGCTCGCGTGCGAGCTTCTTGAACTGTGCGGGGACTTGTGGCCTGGTCAGTCGAGACGGCCTCAACCTTGTCATTGACGTCGTCCGCATTTGGCAGAGGGGGCTGCTCGCTTTTTTTTGTTTTCTGATGAGTGCCTTGGTCTTGAGCGAAGGTAGCGGGCTCCGCGATTGGCGACAGAAACAAAGCAACGATGGCCAGTCGAGTCAAAAATGAAAAGGGTGAGTGGAATGGCTGGTTTTTCATTTCAATCCTGTTTCTGTTGTTTTGCCCTGAGTTGATCAGCCTTGGCAATCAGGTCGGGTCAAGTGATTTCCAATGCGTAGTCTGATTTTTCATGAACGGATCCGACAATCCGAGCAACGCCAGATTCATGTGAGTTAATGGTGTCGACCAGGTCCTGAGCACTTTCTTCGTTGGTGCTAATGAGCAATCCGCCTGAAGTCTGCGGGTCGAAGATCATTTGCAATCGAGATTTGTCACTATTCGGATCAATGTTCACCATCGACTGGCTGAACTCTTGATTTGTTTTATTCGCACGAGTGATGAATCCTTGATTTGCCAATTCAAGTGCGCCGGGAAGAAGCGCCAATTGATTTAGATCAATTCTTAATGTGACATTACTGGATTCTGCCATTTCGCAGGCGTGAACCGCCAAGCCAAACCCTGTGATGTCTGTCGAAGCGTGAGCCTTGAATCGCCGAGCAGCATCACTGGCAGCTTTGTTCAAACATGCCATATTGTCCAATGCAGTTTGCGCGACTTCTTCCGGACATTTGTGCTTTTTCATAGCCGTTGTAATGAATCCGGTACCGAGCATCTTGGTGAGAACAAGCACGTCTCCGGGCTGAGCGTCTTGGTTAGTGATTAGCTGGTCCCTCGCGACGATCCCGGTTACGGAAAGTCCGAATTTGATTTCATCATCGCGGATCGAATGTCCGCCAACGACGGTTGCCCCTGCTTCGTGCACCTTGTCGGTGCCGCCCTTAAGAATTTCAGATAAAATTTCCAATTCCAATTTGTTGTCAGGAAAACAAACGATGTTCAGGGCCGTAATTGGGGAACCGCCCATTGCAAAGACATCGCTGAGTGAATTGGCAGCGGCAATTTGCCCAAATACATAAGGGTCATCAACTAGCGGAGCAAAAAAATCGAGTGATTGGACCAGAAGAAGATCCGGGGCGACTTCGAAGACGCCAGCATCGCTGAACCCCTCGGTTCCAACCACCAACCGTTGGTCAACAGATTTTGGTAAAGCTCGCACAACCTGCGCGATCGCCTCAGGCGGAATCTTTCCTGCTCAGCCTGCACACGAAGCGTAGTCAGTCAGCCGTTTTTGTTTGCCGAATTTCATCTTATTAATTTCAGTTTGTTTGAGAGGTGGACTGTCCGAGCCAATGCTAGCGAAAAAATCATTTAACTTTCCCCTAGGGAACAGTTTAAGGGTCTCACAAGTGACGGGGAGTCGAATTCGTTCGAAAGCGCCCAACTATCGTCATTTCCTCACAAACATGCCTGAATTGACGCGTCACAATCTCGATTGTGCGAGGTATTCGGCAAAGTCAACAAATTTTTGCAAAGACTTTACATAAACCTCACGTGCGGTTTGCACTCCAGATCCAAAGCTTCGCTAGAATTAAGCAGAACGACGGGTGCAGCATTTACAAATTGGCAAGAATGCGGCCCGCAAGGTCAATAAAGCATTGATGAAGGATTGAAATGGGATCAACCACAACCGAGCCAACGATAATTCAGGGTGGAATGGGCGTCGCGGTTTCGGATTGGCGACTCGCGCGAGCCGTATCACAATACGGACAGCTGGGTGTCGTTTCCGGAACGGCACTCGATCTTGTACTGGCCCGGCGATTACAGTTGGGAGATCCGACCGGCGATATTCGCCGAGCCATGTCAATGTTTCCGTATGAGGATATGGCCGACAGGATTCTCGATCGTTATTTTGTCGAGGGAGGTAAAGCTCCCGATACCCCATTCAGACCAATTGCGGTGTTGAGTGAAGATCCAAAGCAGGAACAACAGGAATTGTTGGTTCTTGGCAATTTCGTGGAGGTATTTCTGGCCAAAGAAGGCCACGATGGGTTCATCGGCGTAAATTTGCTGGAGAAAATTCAGTTGCCTACCCTGCCATCGCTGTTTGGAGCGATGTTGGCGGGTGTGGATTATGTGCTGATGGGAGCTGGCATCCCACGCCATATACCGGGCATCCTCGATCGGTTGGCAAATGGTGAAGCAGTCGAGTTGCCCTTGAACATTGAAGGTGCCGGTAAAGACGACAAGTTTGTGGCGAAATTTGATCCGAAGAAATTTTCTGGCGATCGGATCCCCTGGCTGGTGCGTCCAAAGTTTTTAGCAATTGTTGCGTCGGCAACGCTCGCCACCATGCTGGTTCGAAAATCAACAGGTACCGTTGATGGATTTGTCATCGAAGGCCCGACCGCTGGTGGACATAATGCGTCACCGCGCGGTGCCTTGAAAACAAATTCACGTGGCGAGCCAATTTATGGTCCCCGCGATGTTGTTGATTTGGAAATATTTCGGAAATTGGGGTTACCGTTCTGGTTGGCAGGCTCATACGGTACCCCGGAAAAAGTCGCTGCTGCACTCGCGGAAGGAGCTACCGGAGTGCAAATTGGAACTGCATTCGCGTTCTGCAAAGAATCAGGAATGGGCGAAGAAATTAAACAACGTGCGATTCATGAAAGTTGCCACGGAACCACTGATGTCTACACGGATCCAGTTGCTTCGCCGACGGGGTTCCCGTTTAAGCTGCTTCGACTCAAAGAGTCCATGTCAGAAACCGAAGAATATCAAAGTCGGAAACGTGTATGCGATTTGGGCTACCTTCGGCATGGCTACAAAACAGAGGACGGAAAAATCGGTTGGCGGTGTCCTGCGGACAAAGTCGAGTTGTATACGCTCAAAGGTGGTAAGGTTGAGGATACCGTCGGACGAAAGTGCGTCTGTAATGGCTTGATGGCCAATATTGGAATGGCCCAATATCGCAAAGCGACCGGGGCTGAAAAAATCTTGGTGACCTGTGGCAATGAAGTTGCAAGCATTGCAAACTTTTTGCCGGAATCTAATGCAACCGAATATTCTGCCGCAGATGTTCTTAATTACTTGTTGTCAAAAGTAGGTTTGAATGCCGAAGCAGGATTAAACAGTAGCACCGAATTAAACACCGATGTCGCGTTAAACACCGATGTCGCGTTAAATGCTGATGTCGCGTTAAATGCTGATGTCGCGTTAAATGCTGATGTCGCGTTAAATGCTGATGTCGCGTTAAATGCTGATGTCGCGTTAAATGCTGATGCCACGTTGAGTACTGATGCCACGTTAGGCACAAAAACCTATTCTTGAATCGAACCTGAGTGCCATTGAAATGAACTGGTAAGCCGACCTCAAGAAGCGATTGTGTTCGGTTGAAGATTTGCCCCTCAGTGGTCCGTCGCCGAGGAAGTCGAATCGCCCATGAAAATGTGACTAATTTTCGCGTCACAGGAACATTGATTTCATAACGATTGCTGGTGATATTTTTTGTGGCAATTAGTTAACCGGGGCGATTGATCAAAAAAAATGGCTCGTCGATGTAAACCGACGAGCCAAAGGTGTCGCCATGGCGTGAGCAATAGGCGTTTAATTCAAAATTAGCTTTGGATTACTTCGCACCCATCGCCATCGTTGCTTTCAGGTCAAAACGATCAAGATTCATCACCTTGTTCCAAGCTGCCACGAAATCACTGACGAACTTCTGCTTGGAATCGTCACTTGCGTAGACTTCGGCGATCGCACGAAGTTGTGAGTTTGACCCAAATACGAGATCGACTGAGGTCGCCGTCCATTTTATATCGCCAGTCTCCCGGTCGATGCCTTCGAAAAAGTGTTCGCATTGATCCGACTGCTTCCAGAGCGTACTCATGTCAAGCAGATTAACGAAGAAATCGTTGGTCAAGCTTCCGGGCTTCTTCGTGAAGATTCCATATGCCGAATTGCCTGAATTCGTGTTCAACACCCGCAGTCCGCCAATCAAGACGGTCATTTCGGGTGCCGTTAAAGTGAGTAAATGGGCTCGATCGATCAGTCCTTCGGCAGCAGGTCGGTCAAGATCATGGCCGATTGCATTACGAAACCCGTCACCTGTTGGCTCAAGGACTGAAAATGAATTTACATCAGTTTGATCTTGTGTCGCGTCAGTTCGACCGGGCGCGAAGGGAACCGTAACTGAGTATCCCCCATTTTTTGCCGCGGCCTCTACTGCGGCGCAGCCACCCAAAACAATCAGGTCTGCGATAGAGATTTTCTTCCCGCCGGTTTGCGAGCGGTTGAAGTCCGTTTGAATTTTCTCCAAGACAGGGAGGACTTTTGCCAGCCTGTCGGGATTGTTGACCTTCCAGTCCTTCTGCGGGGCTAGGCGAATACGTGCTCCATTGGCCCCGCCTCGCTTATCAGTTCCTCGGAATGTCGATGCCGAAGCCCATGCGGTCGAGACTAATTCAGAAACGGAAAGCCCCGAGTTCAAGAGCTTTAATTTGAGGGTAGCCACATCAGAAGGATCAACCAGTTGGTGATCAATTGCGGGGATAGGATCCTGCCACAATTGTTGCTCGGTTGGAACCAGCGGGCCTAGGTATCGTGAAGTCGGTCCCATGTCGCGGTGAGTTAATTTAAACCAGGCTTTGGCGAAAGCCGCTTCAAACTCTTTTGGGTTTTCATAAAAGCGCTTCGAAATCTTGCCGTAGATCGGATCCATCCGAAGTGCCAAGTCAGTCGTGAACATGATCGGGGCGTGTGACTTGTTTGGATCGTGTGCATCCGGCACGGTGCCGGAGGCCGCAGGGTCTGTTGGAATCCACTGCCATGCACCGGCTGGGCTTTTTACCAAGTCCCAATCGTATTCCAAAAGGTTTTCAAAATAGTTGTTCGACCATTGGGTGGGGGTCGTTGTCCAAGCCCCTTCGAGCCCGCTGGTGATCGTATCGCCAGCATTCCCTTTTCCGTAAGTGTTCTTCCAACCGAAGCCCTGTTCCTCAAGATTGGCTCCCTCCGGTTCGGCACCAACGTTTCCGTCAGGACTGGCAGCGCCATGAGCTTTGCCAAACGTGTGTCCGCCAGCAATCAGGGCGACCGTCTCTTCGTCATTCATAGCCATGCGGCCAAACGTTTCGCGAATGTCTTTGGCGGCAGCCAGCGCACTCGGTTGACCGTTAGGGCCTTGTGGATTGACGTAGATTAAACCCATTTGGACCGCCGCCAAAGGTTTCTCGAGCTCGCGATCCCCTGAGTATCGCTTGTCACCCAACCATTCGCTCTCAGGACCCCAGTAAATATCTTCTTGGGGCTCCCATACATCAACGCGACCACCGGCAAATCCAAACGTCTTGAATCCCATGGTTTCCAGGGAGCGATTCCCGGCAAAAACCATCAAATCCGCCCAGGAAATTTTGTTGCCATATTTTTGTTTAATGGGCCATAACAAACGACGCGCTTTATCCAAGTTGGTATTGTCGGGCCAACTGTTGAGTGGAGCAAAACGCTGGGTTCCGTAACTTGCGCCACCCCGCCCATCGGTCACGCGATACGTGCCAGCACTGTGCCAGGCCATGCGAATGAAAAGCGGTCCATAGTTGCCGTAATCGGCTGGCCACCAGTCTTGGGAGGTCGTCAGAATAGCGTCAACGTCTTTGGTTAATGCCGCGAGATCAAGCTTTTTGAACTCTTTGGCGTAATCGAAATCGGGACCCATCGGGTTACCCTTGACGGAATTTTGGTGAAGGATTTTTAGGTTTAGTTGATTGGGCCACCAATCAGCATTGGAATAAGTACCCGCCGCCGTATGTCGGCCGGTTGGATCTGCAATGTCACCCATGACCGGGCACTTGCTGATGTCGTCTCTCGCCTCGTTTTTGGCAGACGAAGACGTTGTATTTGCATCCTGAGCCGTCACTTGTCCGACATCCTTCGTGATCAGTGAGCCCAAGGCTACCACCGAGGCGACTATAACAAGCCAAAATGAACTTGCTCTGTTGTGTCTCTGCATCTTCAATTTCTCCTAAGCTTACTGATGGGTTCAACGTGGCTTTCAGCCTGGTCTGATTTTTAAACCAATCCTCAAGTATCAAGGTTTTTTGATATAATTCCAATGCATTGTTCGTATACTTGCTATGCGTTAAATGCATGGATAAAAAGAGAAGGTGACCGATGCGAGCCGATTTTGATTTCCACCAACTTTCCCATTTTATTGCGGTTGCTAAAGCCGGGAATTTCACTCAAGCGGCGGTCGAGATTGGCATTTCGCAGCCCGCCTTAAGTCGATCCGTTCAAAAGCTGGAAAATAAAATTGGAGAGCCGTTATTTGAGCGACGGCCACGTGGCGTCAAGCTCACAGAGCTGGGTTCGTTTTTCCTTGTTCGAGCCAACCAAATACGAGACCTTGTCGACGATACATTTAAGGAACTGACAGAGGCCGGCAATCGGGGACTGGTCCGCTTGGCTGTTATCCCAACGATTGCTCCTTATTTGTTACCGACGGTGCTGAAAAAATTCAGTCGACGACATCCGGAAATAAGAATTCACGTTCAGGAAGATACGACTCAGAACATTG
Source organism: Mariniblastus sp. (assembly GCA_029247405.1). Lineage (GTDB taxonomy): Bacteria > Planctomycetota > Planctomycetia > Pirellulales > Pirellulaceae > Mariniblastus. Next base: position 7,469 of record JAQWLH010000294.1, on the reverse strand, counting down.
TTCGACTATGCAAAGATGGTGATATTGATCTGGCAATCGTTGCACTGCCCATCCATGAAAAATACCTAGAGGTTGAATCACTTTATGAAGATGAGTTGATTCTGGTCATGCCGAAAGGTCACTCTCTTGAACAAAAGAAAAAAATTCGACTGTCAGATATCGAGGAGTTCCCCTTCATTACACTTGGTGAGCAACATTGTTTGTCCGACAATATCGCCGACTTCTGCAAACGGCAATCCATTGCTCCCGTCATGATCGAGCGGACCAACCAGCTGACGACAATTCAAGAACTTGTCGCACTCCATCACGGGATTTCAATCATTCCCGCAATGGCGGAGCAGTTGGACAAAAGCCAACGACGCGTTTACCGAAAATTTGCGGGTGAAAAACCCACGCGAACCATTGCACTGCTGCAAAATCCTTACCGTTACAAACATCGTTTTGTTGGATTGTTTGAGCATTATATGCGAGAGTTTGCAGGTAGTCGGCAGTAATTAGATCGAGCGTCTCATACGAATCTGTCTTAAATCATTCGACGGTTCTTCCGATGAACGAATTCGGTGAACTGAGACAAACCGAGGGTTGGGCTTAGTTTTGAGCAGTTGAAATCCGGCTCAAGTTTGTTTCTCATCGCTAATTTTTGAATTGCAACTCGCCGAATGTTATGTTGTTGAAAATCGAGACTTGCTCTTCTCGGTCCAGTAAAAAGCTTGGTGTATCAAGATTCAAATAAGTGCCATGCCGGCTTAAGTTCAACCGCATCGCCGAGCAGCATCAAAATCGGGGATTTCAGTTTCCCTAAGAAAGAGAATGATGAATCGACTCAATCGTGTTGGGCTGAAACGCAGATTGGCAGCCATGAGCCTGGTTGTTTTCTTGTTGGGTTTTTCTGCAGAAGCAACTGACTGGCAGGCTAATATCAAACCCGGGTCGGATATTGTCATGAACGACCTGCGTTGGCCCGAATGGGATGCGGGGACGTACTATTGCTTTTGGTACATGAATTTTTATCCCCAGGGTGCGCCAATGTATGGCGGAGTGGCGGTGCATGGTCCAGGCAAAACGCCAGGGATGTTTAGTTCTTACTGGTGTGTAACCGAAGCGGTTTATGAGGGGCCGGAATTTTATGGGAAAGGTTTTGGTGCTGAAGGTAGTAAGGGCGGAGCGAATGGGGCGCCCTCATTCCAGCGCCCTAATTCTTGGTATCGCATGGTGAAACGGACTTTTCCGCCCACTCGTGGTGCAGAGGGGAAAACCAATGTTGGCTGGTGGATTAAAGATGTGGAGAAAAACAAATGGTACACGCACAGCGTTTTGCGAGTGCCGTTTGCGGTCACAGGGTTCAAGGCTAATAGTGGATTTGTTGAAGCACTTGCTCCGGAGTCCACGCCGCGAGCCTTCGAACGTCGGCTTGGTTACTGTCGGCTTGAGGGTAAGTGGCACGATTCACCGCTGAGCGCCAAAGACGATAGGAAATTCAAACTTATTGAGAACGACACCGTGGTTCGGTACGACCGATCAGGCCCGGACGGCGGTGCCAAAAAAGAGTTCACTTTTTACCCGACAAGACAGCCTGCCTCGCCGATTTTGGATCAACCTGCGATCGAACAAGCGAAGGCTTGCGGATGGGGAAATCAATTGAGTGTGAAGTGGAAGATTCCACAAAACGCGTCACCACAGCTCGGTTACAAAATCGAAGCTTATGCAGATTCTGACGCACAAGGTAAACCGCTGACCATCTGGGAGGATGCGGCTCCACACATTCGCACTAAGCGACTGGATACGAAGACTCCCACCCAGTCGGTGAAACTGACGGTGACCGATATTTTCGACCAACAGATCGAGGTAGTGATTCCTGTCGAAAAAGCTCCAGCCGCGAAGCAACCGATCAGTTTGCCCTCCACCTCAGAGGGATTGAGTTACACCTTTTACGAACTCTCAAATGATAAAATATGGAAGAAATTGCCTGACTTCTTAACGCTAGAGCCAGTCAAGCAGGGCTACGTCAAGACACTCGACGATACGGTCCGCGAAGATCGTTCCACGGGCCATGCGATCCGCTATCAAGGCTATCTGCGTGTTCCCGCAGATGGTTTGTATGTACTTTCAGCAGGCACCAGCGACGGTAGTCGCCTCTACATTGACGGCGAGCTGATTGCAGATAATGACGGGATTCACAGCACTTCCCAATCACTTTACGCTTTGTCGCTCAACCAGGGCCTGAGTAAATTTGAGCTTGAGTATTTCAAAGGAGCTGACAACGGGAACAGCCGGCAATCAACCTCCGCACGGATTGCACTTTCTTGGGAAGGGCCAGGCTTTGAGATGCGTCCATTGACGAGGAGCGATTTCAGGTGCAAACCAGGGACCGACGTTCCCTCGGTGGTTTTGTCCTTGAAGAACCATTCCTCCAGCGGTCACAACTCCGCCGCCAGTTTGCAAGATAATTTAGCGAACATTCACGTGAGTCTGAAACGTCGCAACCAAACTATCCAAAAATTACAGTTGTTCGCGGGAAAGTCATTGCTGACGACGCGGCTTGGTGCTGATTTCGATGATGCAGGAAGTCTGGACATTGACGTCTTGTTACCCGAGGGAAAAAATCAGATCTGGGCGCGCCTCTGGTTTGGCGAAGGCAACTCGATTGACTCTGCGAATGAGATAGAGCTCAAAGCAAAAAATCAAATTGCTGCTCCATGGAAATTTAGCAGCATGCTAGAGGGTGGTTTTCCTCTCGCGGTCCGCAGCGATCCCGAGAGCACCTCATTTCGAGGAGAGGGTTACGGATTTGTGCATCAAGCCATCGCCGGAGACTTCACGCTTACTGCTCGAATTGCGGACATGCCACTGACCACCCAAGCCAATGGCCTCTGGCCATCGAACTGGCTGGGTCTGTCAATCTTGTCGAAGCACCCGAATCCAAAAGTGAGTATTACTGACAAGGGCCTCTATCACTCCGAGATTAGCCTCTTTTTAACGGCTGATGGAAAGATGAAAGGCTCAAGGGACTTTCCTGATCTGGCCGGAACGAACAAGAGCATTGCCTCTTTTGAAGGGGATCATCGTTGGCTGAGATTGGTGAGGCGCGGACATCGGTTTCAGTCTTTTACCTCAGCTGATGGCCTGGCCTGGCACTTGGCCGATGAGCGATTCAGTAGTCGCTCCACTCGAGAAGTGTACGCAGGTGTCTGTTTTCGGTCGGGACCAAATAAGAGCCGCAGCCTTTTCCAGGGAACCATGGATCATCTCAAGCTGGAGAATCGCGTGCCTGAAGAGCGACGCGAAGCACCGAGAAAAAAGGATTTGGAGCTGGAGAATCGGGTCACTGCCTTGGTGCAGGCACCGAGCAATCGTGAAGTTCTCTTTGCGAGAACGGTGGGCCGTGGACTGCTCAAATCCGATGACCACGGGGAAAGCTGGTTTTCGATTAACCGAGCTCTAACCAGCCCCGCCGCCATGGCAGTTCGGTCGGTGGCTGTGCACCCTGAAAATGCGTCTATTGTGCTTCGCGCTGGCGGCGGCGTGATCAATGGCAAACTTTCGAGTGGGCTCTGGCGGAGTGCAAACGGCGGCCGATCCTGGGAACAGGTAACAAGCGAAATTGACTTTGACGGCCGCGGACCCACCACTTTGTTTGGTGAGGTGATGATGTTTTGTCCTCAAGATCCAAATCTTGTGGTCGCGGGTGGAGAAACGAACGGCCTGTTCATTAGTCGGGATGCGGGAAAAACCTGGACAAGCGTTGGCTTGGCCGGAGAGAGGATCACAAGCATGGCGTTTAGCCCTCAACCGGAGAAAGGTACTCACTCACCTGTTCTTGTGGTTGGAACGTTTGCTGACAGTGAGTTTAAGACACTGGGTTTGAGTGAACCGATGACATCAATTGATGCGCCCGGGAGGATTTATTGGGTGACGATTGCGCCTGGTGCTAAATCAATCAAGAGTTCTCAAGTTGGCGAACTGCAAGATTTTGGAGTGACCAACATGGTTTTTGATACCGAGCGAAACTTTATGAATTTTGCCACCACTCGAGGGTTGTATTACACATGGGTGCATTGCGCTATCTATGCCAAGCGAAAGGTCGGAACTTCGAGCGATAGATTGTTTACCGCCATTGGCGCTCGGCCTTATGACAAGTGGAGCATGTTGACTTGTGCGGCGCCATTGTCAGGGAGGGAGCAGAATCCGGTTTATTTCACCAATCAAAGAAGCCGCAACTGGTCTGCGCTTGTGACTGGGATGCAGGCCAACCCAAATGCGACCGAACCAGCTTTAAATGAGGGGGTCTCTTGCATTCTGCCTGACAAGGATGATGCCAAAACGTTCTATCTGTGCAATCGTTTCGGAATTTTTAAGACAAACGATAACGGAATTTCGTTTAAGAACGTCCATCAATAGTCTGCGACGTACTTCCACGATGGACCAAGAGATTTACTGAAGGAACGAAATAAAGTGCGATCAGGGTGGCTCCGCCAACGCCGGCTGAGATGACGATGGCGAGTGGAGGCCAGAATTTTCCACCATTGATAACCAAAGGCAAAAATCCAACCATCGTTGTCACCGTGGTCGTCAGAATATGACGGGTACATCCAAAAACGACCTCTGCAAGTTCTTGCGGTTGCCGGGAATCCACACTCGAGAGGGGTAACTCCTCAAGTTGCAAAAGACACTGTTCTTCGTCGCTCTGAAATAACTCGTTTTCAAGACGATCGTTTGCACGAATCGCTGCCAGAACCACGATTGAGTCATTGATCGCAACTCCTACCAAACCCATGGTGCCGACGATTGCCATGAAACCAAATGGGAATCCGAATGAATAAAGGGCCAGCGGCCCCAAGCCCATCGCCAGTCCGCCAACCGAGGCAATCACGAGGGCTGATCGAAATGATCCAAGGACAGCAACCAACGTTAAGAGGATGATTGAGAATAACACGACTGCATTGGCAACCAAGGTCGCGATCGCTTGGGTTCGTTTTTCCATTTCACCACCGAATTCAATGCGATAGTTCCCGGGCAGGGAAAGTTCAGCCTTTTGTAATTCTTCTTCGATTTGGTGGGTGACGACTGAAGGGAGTGTCCCGGCTCGCAAGTAGGCTTTGAGTTCATTGACACGTTGCCCGTCGATTCGAATGTTTGCGCCCACATCTGATTCGAGCTGGAAATCCCCGAGGCTACCCAACAAATGGCCGCTGTTGTTATCGCGATTCGGTTGTCCCGGGGGACTTGCCTGAGTTGGACCGTTGAGACGGCGGGTCGGAATTGGTTTTTTGGATGAAGAGATTGTCATCGCTGACAGCGAATCAATGACCGAGCGATTTGAAAAATCGACCCTGACATGAACGGGGATCTGAACTCCGTTTTCAAAAAAGGTGCCTGCTTTTGCTCCCTCCAGAGTTAAGTAGAGGAACCGCGAGATTTCTTTTGCCGTGAGATGAGTTTGTTGCATCAACCCCTCATCAAGGTCTAACGCGAGTTTGGGAATCGTGCTTCCCAAGTCAGAGCGAGTGTGAGTCACGTTGACATTTTCAGACAGGATTTCACGAATCTGATTCCCCAGTCGGTCTAATTGCACGAGGTCATCGCCAAAAACTCGCACCTCAACCGGAGCGTCAAAAGGCGGGCCTTGTTCAAGCTTGCGAACGAGAACCCGAGCCTCTAAAACTTGCGAATCAACCTTGGCTTGTAGGTCATTTACCAAGTCATCGATGTTCGAGTCGGCTTCAATATCGACGAATGCTTGTGCGTAATAAGGGCTGTTTCTCCGGCGGGGGACAACGTTGTAAAAGAATGTCGGGGCGCTTTGACCGAGAAACCAATATTGCCTTTGGACGCGTTTGTCGCTGGAAAGGATGGGGATCACTCGATTCGTTGAATCTCGAACCGCCGACAAATTTCCAGATGCAGGCAATTCCAGCTCGATCTGGATTTGTGCCCGATCCGAGGCGGGAAAGAACTCCTTGTTTAAATGCTGGGCTAAATAAAATCCACCTAGTGGGAAACTAATTCCCAGCAAGACGCCGAGGATTGGTTTGCGAAACGTGATCTGTAACGACAGGCGGTAAAGCTGAGCCAGCGGTCCGCACCGAAGCCCGTACTCAAAAATCCCCTGACGTCTGGAGTCTACGCCCAAAGCGATGACCAGTGGTGGAATCAAAGTCATCGACAGCAGAAATGACGCCGCAATGGCCAGGATGACGCTCACCGCAAGGGAGCCAACAAATTCGCCCGAGGGGCCGGGCATCGTTGCAATTGGAAGGAATGCCAAAATGGTTGTCAGCGTTGAACCTAGTAGCGGCATTCGCAAATGTCGAACTGCCTTTAGCATGGCGACTAATTTTTTCTCACCATCAAAAATTCGCGAACGAACTTCTTCGACAATCACGATGGCATTATCAATCAACAGCCCCAAGGCGACAATCAATCCAGTGATCGACATTTGATGGATTGGAATTGATAGGAGTCGCAATCCGCAAATAACCAGGCACGCAGACAGTGGCAACGAAACTGCAACGACAATCATGCATCTCCAGCCCATGAGCAGAAATACGATCATCGCCAACGCAGTGGTGCTAATTGCCAGATTTTTTAGCAATCCACTGGTTCGTTGCTGAATCAGCTCGCTCTGTCTAAATAACGGGACGACTGAATACCCGTCAGGGAATTCAGTTTCAAACTGAGCGACGACTCGATCGAGTTCGTCGGTCCAAATATCGACTCGGGAATCGTTGTCGACCATCACGCCCAGAACAATTGCCTCTTTACCGTCGATGATCGCTGCTGTGGATCTCGGAACCGGAGTTCTTTTGCTGACTTCGGCAAGCTCTGATAAGCGGACAGGTTCTCGACTTTTGGGTGACTGAATGAGAATGTTTTCGATCTGTTGAACCAGCTGTTGGGGTTCTTGAACTTCAATCGTCACCTGCATATTTTTTTGTTCAGCGTCACCTGCGGGCGCGGCTTTACTGTTAGCGATTTGTTGAGCAATCGCACCAACTGAAATCCCTAGGTTGGCCAGGGCTTCTGGACTAACATTTACCGTCATCTCCTCCCCGGTGTCCCCAAAGATTTCAACTGATTCTGTTGCATCAAGGACCAGAATCATCTTGCGAAGTTCTTTTGCCAGTCGTTGATGTTGAAAGGGGCGGATGCCACGATTAGAACTGGGTACAATTGCTAAAATGGCTGCAAATGCTTTGAGGGGAAAGACACTCAGGGCAGGTTTGGAACAACCCTCGGGTAATTGATCAGCATTGTCAGACAATTTGCTTTTGATCGCTGACCAAACGCTGGCGGGATCATTCACACGATCTTTTAGTTCGACAACGAGATTCGTCACATTGGCGCGAGTGTTTGAGCGAACTTGTTTAATCTCTGAAAACTCATTCAGCCATTGTTCGATTGGGACAGTGACGGCAGATTCGATTTCGGTCGGTGCAGCCCCATGGAATGCCGCGGTGATGACCGCAACC
>JAQWLH010000176.1 GCA_029247405.1 Mariniblastus sp. | reverse complement strand
CTTCTCCTGCCAAGGCAATTCAACGCCGCCCTCCCCTGCCCGAAGATTCTTCCCGATAGTACCTGCCGGGCGCGGATGAAAATTTACAATCGCGGCGTTATCTTCGCCAATTGCAACGGATCTCCAAGACGTGCTTGGGTCGTTCTCGGGATTGTTTTTACTCTTCTTCGTAGTCGTCCTCGACGTCTTCGTATTCATCTTCGTCGGCATCCTCGTAGTCACCGTCTTCAAACTCTAAGTTCTCATCGCCGACTGCTTCAACTTCATCGTCTTCGTACTCCTCGTGATCTTCTTCGACTTCGTATTCCTCTTCCTCGAGTTCCTCTTCGAACTGCGGTTCTTCTTCCGGTTTTACTTTTGACTTGCTTTTTGGGGCAAACGAAATATTTGCAGATAACTGAGTCTGCTTCCCGGGTTCTAAGCGGAGAAGTTTTTTTCGCTGAGGTGAAGAGTTCGATTTTGATTTAGGTTGAATTTTCGGTTTCAACTCAACCTTTGGCTCGGCGATTTCAGACGCGACCTCAGCATTGGCTGAATTGGTTTCTTCTGCTTCGGGCCAGTCTTCGTCGTTGACCGGATCGGGATCACCTGCCTGAATGTTGAGCCATTGTTCTTCGGAGAGCATGACCTCGCGGGCTTTTGAACCGTTGTACGGCCCAACGTAACCGTCTTCGGCCATAAAGTCGATTAAGCGAGCTGCACGACCATACCCAATCTCGAGAGCACGTTGAAGAAGTGAACAACTGCCACGCTGTTCACGGACAATTACGGTGATCGCCTGCTCGTATAGCTCGTCCCGATTTTGGAGCTTTTTGGGTTGATCGTCCTGTTCTTCCTCATCAGTCTTGATTTTGAGATTAACTAATTCGTTGACAAAGTTTTGCTCACCGGTGCTGACTGTTTCAACAATTGAGTCGATTTCTCCGTCGCTTAGATAGGTTCCCTGGCCACGCAACAGGTTGCTTGTGCCCGGCCAGAGGAAAAGCATATCGCCCATGCCGAGAAGTTTGTCAGCACCCTGGGCGTCGAGAACAACGCGACTGTCAGTTTTGGAAGCAACTTGGAATGAGATTCTTGCCGGCAAGTTCGACTTGATTAGGCCGGTAATTACATCGACGGTTGGCTTTTGGGTTGCAAGAATCAGGTGAATTCCTACGGCACGGCTCTTTTGGGCAAGGCGAATAATATGTTTTTCAACTTCCTTCCCGGCAGTCATCATCAAGTCAGCGATCTCGTCAGCAACGATGACAATGAATGGAAGGTTTGAAGGAATCTGGGCCCGTTCTTCTGCATTTTCAGGCTGCAACCGTTCCAGTAACTCTTCTTCCCCTAATTGGTTGTAGGATGTCACGTGTCTCACACCCGCCTTAGCGAGCAACGTGTAGCGTTCATCCATTTTCTCACAGGCCCAGGCCAGAATCGCTTCGGCTTTGCGCATGTCGGTGACAACCGGATGCATCAAGTGCGGCAGTCGGCCATAGCCGCTCAGTTCGACCATTTTGGGGTCGATCATCAACATGCGAACTTCGTCCGGTCTTCGCGTCATCAGGATTGAAGAAATGATTGCGTTCAAACAGACGGACTTACCTGTTCCAGTTCGACCCGCGATTAATAAGTGTGGGAGAGCGGCTAAATCTGCTACCAGCGGAGCACCGACGGCATCGGCACCGAGGAAGAGAGGGATCTTCATCGAGTTGATTTGTTTTTCACTTTGCTCGATGACTTGTCTTAGTTTGACTACCTGTCGAGACTCGTTGGGAACTTCAACGCCAACAGAGTTTTTGCCAGGGATAGGAGCCACAATTCGGACACTTGGGACACGCATCGCGATCGCTAGATCATCCGCAAGAGCTGTGATTTTTTGAAGCCTTAATCCGGGAGCAAGTTCAATTTCGTATTGAGAAATGACGGGACCCGTTTCAATTTCGACGACCTTCACATCGTAATTGAATTCCTTACAAGTCCGCTCAAGAATCTCTGCTTTCTTAAGTGCTTCCCGTTTTTGCCGCTCGAACGGAACCGAGTCGCCATGAGTCAGCAGCTGGATGTTTGGCAGTTCATAATCCTCAATGTCTTCAACGCTGACCGCTTCGTTGAGTTCGTTCATCACGATTTCACGTTCGGTCGGCGGCTTTTCTTTCGGCGGGTTTCTGATTTTGAAGTGAGGTTTTGGAACGGTTGACGCAACTTTGGCGACTAGCGACTCATCAGCATCTTGCTCGTCGCCTTCCTCAATGGTTGGATCTGGTTGCTTGGCGGTGGATGCAATTTTTAACGTATTTAGATCCTCTTCGACTTCTTCGAACTCATCTTCAACTTCACCAGTCGAATTGTCTTGTTCGTCTTCTATTTCCTCTTCCACATCGTTTGATGCCGCGACATCATTCTCAAGCTCGTCGTCAGCCGATTCCATATCTCTTCGGCGGAAACGTATTGTCCTCGGTGTCTCGTCTTCTTCCTCTTCAAATTCTTCTCGGTCATATTCATCGATATCATCTTCGGCCAATCCAGCATTGGTCCCATTGACCCAATGCATGAATTGGTGCGCGATACCAAAAGGCAAAACTGACGTGGCGGCCACCACCGCTGGGGCGAACATGATTCGACCGGTTCGGAATACAAGGTACTCGGTCCACATCATCATTCCAGCAACAAACAAGGTAAACGCCACAATGACGCTGCCGGCAAAACCAAGTTGGGAACCGAGGATTCCTTTTCCAAGCGCTCCCAAATACCCGCCGGGGCCAATCAACTGGCTGGTAAGTCGCTCGGGTGCGATCATGCTCACTAACGTTGTTAACGCAAGTAAACTCAGGGTCCAGCCCGCAGTCTTGAGCCAAGGTGAAGGAACACTTTGCCGTTTAAACAGTGCGATTTCCATCGCGATCAAACCGATGACCAAGAAGTAGGCACCAAGCCCAAGGGTGTTGAGGAGCATGTCGGCGGTCCAAGCGCCAAGACGTCCGCAGGCGTTTGAGAACTCGGTATTAGCCGGATAGTAAAGCTGGTCAGGCTGGTAGATGTGATTGAGGAGCGGAGAAGCGCTAAATGCTGGATCAGCTTGATCAAAGGTTGCCAACGAGGCGATCAAAAAAATGATCGCAGCCAACAGCCCAATAGCAATAATGTCGTTTCGGATTTTTCGTTCTTCAGACATAGATCACGCATTCCGCCAGATTGTTATTTGAAAGAGCAGTGTCTTATTCAAATTTCAACTTCGGTTCCCGCTTTATCGCGGTGCCGGTTCCTGAGGCGATCCATGCCAGACTACACTCCATTGGTTGGCGCGTTAAAAATCCTCATCCTGAGAACCTAGAGCTCCGCTATCATTATCGGTCAAAACTCGACGATAACCTTAGGCAGTTGCGTGACGCGGAATGTTCCGAACATCAGGCGGCGTTAGCGTCAAACGGAAATTCAGAATGAGACGAATGACCGTTGCGATTATGAAAGTTGCCGTAAAACCTTAATGCTTGGAGAATCTGACGACACAATGCACTGAAACGAATTGGCCCGATTGACGGAAGAGATCGGGCGTCGCGTTTCCAATGAAAGGCAGTTGTTTTTATTCTGGGTCAGCTGACTCGGGGATGTTGTGCCCCATTTTCTCGCGTTTGGTCGCGAGGTATTGGGCGTTGTGCTCGTTCATCGGCGGTAAGATCGGGACCTGATCAACCACTTCCAAGTCAAACCCACGCAAATTAAAAGCCTCTGTTTTCTTTGGATTGTTCGTCAGCAGGCGAACTTCTTTAAGTCCCAGGTCTTTGAGAATTTGGATTCCGACACCGTAATCTCGTATGTCGGCTTTGTGTCCCAATGCCGTGTTGGCTTCGACGGTGTCTAGTCCTTCGTCCTGAAGCGCGTAGGCTTTAATCTTTTCGGTTAGTCCGATTCCCCGCCCTTCCTGAGGAAGATAGACCAAAACACCGTTGCCTTCGCGAGCGATCATGCTCAATGCGAGGTCGAGTTGGTCACCGCAATCGCACCTGAGCGAATTGATTAAGTCACCTGTGAAGCAACTACTGTGCATTCGTACTAAGGGAGGTATTTTGGCTTCGTTCGGATTACCCATGACGATCGCGACTGGCTCTTGAGTCTCGTGTTGAACTTTATAAGCGAGTACACGGAACTCACCGTATCTGGTTGGGAGTTTTGCGACAGCCTGCTTGGTGACAAGTTTTTCGCTGACGCGTCGATGAGCGATCATGTCTTCAATGGTGATGATACACATCCCCTTCTCATCGGCGATTTCCATCAACCGGTCGCGAGTCGCTCGGTTCCCATCCTCATCGAGTACTTCACAAAGGACGCCAGCGGGAGCACAGCCAGCCATTCGGGCAAGATCGACAGCGGCTTCGGTGTGGCCTGCTCTTCGTAGCACACCACCCGTCTTGGCGAGCAGCATGTGAACGTGCCCTGGGCGTTGGAAATCATCCGCGGTTGATTTAGGGTTGGCGATGGCGCGTACACAGGTCGCGCGTTCCTCTGCTGTAATCCCTGTCTTTGCGGAAATGTGGTCAAGCGGCGTCATGAATGCTGTCTGGTTGGTTGAATTATTCGAGGTGTTCTGAACCAACGGAACGAGCTTGAGGCGTTCGGCCGTCTCCGCCAAGATTGGCATGCAGAAGTCACCACGGCCACTCAAAATCAAATTGATGGATTCGGGCGTTGCTTTCTCAGCGGCGCAGATAAAGTCGCCTTCGTTTTCACGACCTTCATCGTCAAGTACGATGACGACGTCGCCACGACGAATTGCTTCGACAGCTTCAGGAATAGTTGAAAATTGTTTCGACATAGTTAAACACGTGTGGCGGATGGCTTGGGTTGGTTCGGCAAATTTAACAAATCGCTTTGATTATCTCTGATTCTACGCATCCCCAGTGATTCATATAGGCACAAATTCACAAAAAGAGTTTGTTCATCAAAAATGTGTTCACCGAGGCTGAGGTAACGTCGTTTTCGGTCTGATTCAAAGCGGCAGAGGGTGATCGTGAGACCGGCAAACTCATCCTGCCTTTTCTCAACAGGCCTTGAAGCGTTAGAAAAGCCACAAGCGATCCAAATTCTTACGTTTGGAATTGTCTTCAGGTGACGGGCGGCGTTACCCATTCCGCAATGTTTCAAGCCAGTTGGGTTTTTCGTGTTAATTGTGCTCTGAACATTGTTAAATCGCTGAGTAAACATGTTGGACGTTTAAGCATGATCACATCCCTCAATTGCGTTTGATGGTGGAAATGTTTAAAAGCTGAGGCGAATGCAGTTACCACGCTGGCAAATCTTGGTACTGGTAAGCAATCCTGTCTTGAAAAAGTATCACGGGTTTGTTGCCCAACGATTAAACGGATACCCTTAGAATGTGGATTACTTGAGGCGGCAATTTCATGGGTGAATCAATGACGAGATTTTTTGGAAATCTGATTCAAGGTGAGCTTCGGGCAGGCATTTTCGCACTTGTTGCGATGTTTCTGCCATTTGCCAGCGTGTTCGGTCAAACGCCCACAAAAGAATTGACGCAGCATCAATCAAGTGAGATTCCTCAAGCAGAAACCTCAGGCAACCTGCCAACAAAAACGAGAAAACTTGATTTCGAGAAAAAGGGAGGAATCGTCTACCGAAAGATCGGCGAAGAGGAGATCAAGTGCGACGTATACTTGCCGGAAGGCCGCGGCCCATTTCCAGCCATTCTTGCGGTTCACGGCGGGGCTTGGCGGCATGGCACAAAGTTTACACTTTTACGACATGCTTGGAAAATGGCGCAAGCCGGCTATGTCGTCGTGGCGATCAATTATCGCCATGCGCCCAAGCATCCCTTCCCGGCACAGATCCATGATTGCAAGCACGCGATTCGATGGATGAAAGCCAATGCGAATAAGTACAAAATCAATCGCGACAAGATTGGAGCCTTTGGATACTCAGCCGGCGGGCATTTGGTTTCCCTTTTAGGGACCAGTGACAAGGGGGACGGTTTGGAAGGTGATATCGAAGTCGGACATGAAAAGTACAGCTCTCGCGTAAAGGCGGTTGCGGCAGGCGGGGCGCCATGTGAATTTAGTTGGATTGGAGAGAATTCCAACGTGTTAGCTTATTGGTTAGGCGGTAGTCCAAGCAACAAACCAGACGTATTTCGTGCTGCTTCGCCTATCAGTTATGTGACACCAGACGACCCGCCGTTTTTCTTGTTTCATGGTGATTCCGATATTGTCGTTCCCCTGTCGACTTCGGAAACCTTTCAGGCGGTGCTCAAGGGTAAAGGAGTCGCTTGCGAACACTGTACGGATAAGGGAAGTGGGCATCTGGCTACGTTTAGTGATTTGCAATGGATGGAAAAAGCGATCGAATTTTTTGATGAACACATCAAGTCAGAAGATTAAATCTTATTTAGTGAGTGAAGTGAATCATCGACACGGCGGGGGAGTGCGACGCTGGAGTCGGCTTTTCTTTGCTGACC
>JAQWLH010000275.1 GCA_029247405.1 Mariniblastus sp. | reverse complement strand
CAATCGAGGCGTGATGAGTACCCTGCCAAGTCGTAACTGGGGAGGATCGTCGTTGCCGCAACGGCAATTGGAGAGGCGTCCGATTCCCGGCATGAGTACGTTGCCGCAACGGCAATGGGAGAGGCGTCCGATTCCCGGCATGAGTACGTTGCCCCGAATGAATACGTTGCCGCGCCGTACTCCGGTCATCAATTTTAATGGGTAATTGCAGGTTGCCGCTTGCAGTATTGGGCTGTTAGATAGCCTTAGAGCGTCGAAGCGAAAGTCTGAATTTGGCCAGTTGAGCGTTTTTTGAGGCACTCGGTTTTGAGCTAGTTAGCTTGGCTCTTTCTTCTGGAATTTGACTTCGAATTGGTCACGATGCGGGAGAGGATGTGCTGCTGCTTTTGCTTCGACACGACGTTGATTGCTTCATTTTGTAGGAGACGCAATCAGGCATTAAAAAAGCCCGCGATCGAATGTCGCGGGCTTGGGTCAGTTTGAGCGAGGTTGGGACCTATTTTTTGGCCTTTTTCGTCGCCTTCTTGGCTTTTTTCTTCGGAGCGCTTTCCTCGGCGGCCTCTAGAGCGGCCAATTCTTTCTTCTGCTTGGCAGTCAGCTTTTTTTCCTTTTCCTCGATGATGTCTTCTTTGACCTTTTGAACAAAGTGAGGAGGCTTGCCTTCAGGAGAAAGTTCGGCCGCACGCTTCTCGGCCGCTTTTCGCTGGTTGAATTCGTACAACGCGACTTTCTTCATCGCGTGATTGAATACACCCCAATAGAGTTTGCGGCGAATGAGTTCAGCGGCCTTGGCGCGAGATTTACGCTTCTTTTTCTTTTTGGGAGCCGCCTCATCCTCAGCTTCACCCTTGCTCGCAGCTTTGGTTGCTTTGGTTGGTTTTTTAGCTGCTTTTTTCGTTTTTTTCTTGGCAGCGGCCGTTGTCGTTTGGGCAGCAGCCTTTTTAGTAGCCTTTTTCTTGGCCATTGGGTTTTGTCTTTGGGTTTCGAGAATTCGGGAAAACTTGACCAAGTAGTTTAGCTGAATCCTGAACCTTTGGATAGCGACCCATTTTCAATTCTTTGCGGCTCGGAACACCGGCTATTTGGGGGCCTCATCGCTCTCAACGTCGATGGGGATGGCGCCGGCTGGTGGCTTTCCCCCGCCCTTGAGAACGTAATCGGTCCGAGCACGTTTGTACTCCTGATACGTCATTTCAGCGGAGGGAATTAAAGAATTGTCTGCATTCTCTGCGAGCTGCTCATGAAGAAGGCGTTCCAAATAAGCTCGGCACCATCCACAACCGGTACCGGCTCCAAAACACTGACTCAGTTGGCTGGGCCGTTTGGGCTTTTCCACGCGGATAAAATTGATCACTTTTCGTCGGGTAACATGAAAGCACAAGCAAATCGGATCGTCAGGGTTCACTTGCATCTTTCTGAATTAAATGTGACTAATTGAACAGCTGACCGATTGGATCTACCAAAAAAGCTTTACCGATGGCGCCGTCAGGGCATAATACAATGATATTATCATAATTTCATCAAAAGGCGGTTTAATGAAGGTTTGGCTCGATCAAGTCCCGAATTAAAGAAACCTGTATAATTTAATCAGGTAGATGAATTCTCACCGGCGTGTCGAACTCATTGCCTGCTTATCTGGGCGACGCCTATTTGCAATTCTCGTTTACAAGCACAACACATTGTTCCCGGCTATTGGAAGCACGTTGTCAACTACTGATTCATCAATTCAAAAAAAGACCCGGTATGAGCTGCTCGATCCTGATGTGCGGTTGATGCTGCAGGTCCGCGACGGCAACGCGGCTGCGTTTGAGGAGCTTGTTGAAAGGCATCAAAAACGGCTGGTCATGGTTTTGGAGCACTTGGTGGGTGATCGCACTCAGGCCGAAGATCTAGCTCAAGACGTTTTCTTGAGAGTTTTTCGCGCCCGTGAGCGATATATTCCGACGGCAAAATTTTCGACTTGGCTGTACACGATTACTCACAACGTAGCCAGTAATTCACTTCGAAAATCATCTCGTCGTAAAGAAGTGAATCTGCTGTCTTCCCCCTCCGGTTCAATGCCAATTCGACCGCTCGATACGATGGCCAAAGACAAGAGTAATTTGATGCCTACTCGGTTGGCGGATCAAAAGGAAATGGAGGGCGTGATTTGCGAGGCAATCCAGGCGTTGGGGGACAGGCAACGCATGGCAATGCTTTTATCAAAATACGAGGGCATGAGTTACAACGAAATTTCTGAGACAATGGGATTGACGACTCAGGCGGTTAAGTCGCTCTTATCTCGGGCCCGCGGGAATTTGAAAGATATTCTCGCTCCCTATTTAAAGTCGGGAAGGTTGCCCAGATCACTTGACTTTGAGGACGAGAATGCGCCGCCCCCGTAACCTTATTCCAATTGGCCTTTCTCTAACTGTCGCCGGATTAATTCTACCTGAAATTGATAAACTAGGAACTTAAAGCAAACGATTCATGACCTCCGGACCTGATTACAACAAGAACGAGACAGATACAGTCATCGAAGAATTGACGGCTTACCTTGACGGTGAGTTGGAGCAAGATGCGATTGAGCGGGTCGAAAACCGGCTTGGCTCAGATCCTGATTATCGCGCCCAGATGCAGAGTTTGCAGCAGACTTGGGACTTACTTGACCGTCTTCCCGAAACTCCACTTAAAACCTCATTCACTCAAGCCACCATGAAAATGGTTGTCGGGCACGAAGCTAAAGCAAGTTCATCCGTACCCTCATGGGTTTGGCCACTGCGAATCTCCATCATTTTATCCATTCCAGTTTTCTTATTCGCCGGTAGCTACGGGATGGTTCGCAATTGGCAAACTGCCCCCGATCGTGTTTTGATTAATAATCTATCTGCGGTAGGGCATCATCCTTTTTATACAACGGCCAAGCTGGACAACGATTTTGTCGATGGGCTTATGCTCTATTTTGGCAACTCCATCAACCTTCGCGGCACCGAAATTCCAAGTTCGCTTGATGATGGTGCGACGGCAGGGGGGATGAAAATGTTGCACGGTGGAGCAGACAGGCAGAGCGTAAGTTCGGTCCCAAACAGCCAAAAGGGACGCCGGGAATTTGTTGAGTCATTGTCCGTCGGTGATAAGAGGCAGCTTCAGCGCCAACTCGAAAGTTTTTTGGAAATGACGCCAGAAGAAAAAACGGCGCTGCAGGATTTTGAATTGGACCTGAAGGAACGCAACGACCTACCTGAACGGCTACTGGTGATGCGGCGGTTTTATGAGTGGATTCGCGAGGATACCGATGAGAGAATTGAAGTCGTTGGGATGGCCGCCGAACCAGCGCTTCGTAAAATCGAGGAATTACTCGACAAGACTGGCCAAGTAGAGTTAATTGCTAGCGGATTGCCAGATCTTTCTCGTGAAGACGCAGAGATATTTTTTACGTGGTACGAAACCGCTTGCCTTAACAGTGAGGAGGCGATTCGAATGCGATTCGAGGAGGCGGTCATTGCTCGCTATCGAGAGTTAAAACGCCGTCGTCCCAAAAGATTGTCGGATATTGCCAAGGATGGATATTTGCCAGTTCTGGTCGATGGCTTGCTGAAACTGGATCGTTCAAAGTTTGAAAGCGCTGTTTTAAATCAAGAAAATTTGCAATTACTGCAACGCTTGTTCTCCCCGACAGCAGAGCAACTTCTGGCGGAGAGGCCGTCTCGGCAACAACGGCGACTGATTCTCTCGTGGGTCGAAGCTTCCAATCAGGCCAAATTAAATATTAACCCGATGCGGTTGGTCGAGTTTCGAAAGACGCTTAGTGACGTTCAACGTGAGGCACTAAGGAAAATGCCAGCACACGAGTCAATCAAGACACTGAAGCAGCTTTATCGAGACAAGTCGAAGACGGATGACGATGCTTTTGAGGATGAGCTTCTAGATTTGTTGGAGTCTGAGCGTATCGAAATTCAATAGGCTTAGGGTAAGTGGCTCGCTGTTCCGAATAATGATTCCCCATGTTGTTGCGTGAATTGTCACAAAATAGAACGATTTCGTCTGCCAAATCGTATTTTTGAAAATTGGGCCTAAGCTTGACCTGTCCCTGAGTGCCTATAATTGGGAAGGTTTTTTGCGGTATATCAATAGAATTCCCGAGTTGTAGTGCGTGACTTGGTTAAATCACCACGACGGTTGAGATTGGCATTAAGGTTTATCCTGTTCCGATTCGGCCAGTTTGATTTCTCAATCACTTCAGGACGATCTTAAAAACATGGCCAGTCAAGTAAAACAAAAAAATCGTTCAAGTTCTTCGGCGTCAATTCGCCAAGCTGCCAAGGTCAAAAGTTACGTCAACCACCAACTCGAAAAAACCCGCAAGCAAGTTCGGACGATTGATTTGATCGCGGGTTGTCTGATTCTAGTGGCGTATGCGATCGGTTTTCTTTTGCTTTGCGCTTTGGTCGACGGTTGGGTTTGGCCACTTCCAACGTTTGCACGCTGGATTTGCTTGATCGGTTTGCTGGGAGGAATTGTCGGCTATGCCTTCTTATCAATCGTGCCTCTGTTTTTGAAAAAAATTAATCTCGATTACGTTGCTAAGATGATTGAGGAGGCGAAACCAGATTTTGAAAATAGCTTGCTCAATTACGTTTCGTTTCGGCGTAAACCCGCTGAGATTAAACCGGCAGTGTTTGATGCGGTCTCGCGACAGGCGGCAACCGATCTTGCCAGTGTTCCGGGGGATGCGGCGGTAGACCAGTCAAAACTGATCAAGATTGGGTTTGTCTTGATCGCTGTCACCTTTGCCGCAGTTGGTTATAAGATGCTGTCGCCCAAAGACCCACTCCAGACAGTCGCGAGGATCCTCGCGCCAGGCGGGAAGATTTCCAAGCCCGCAGTCGTTCAGATTTTAGATGTTGAACCTGGGGATACCAAAGTCTTCTTTGGTGAGCAGCTTGAAGTTTCTGCCAAGGTGCGTGGCAGCCACCAACCCGAAGACGTCAAGCTTGTTTTTTCTTCGCTTGACGGGCAAATCGTTAACCAGACCATTTCGATGATCCCCGAGGAAGATTCAAAGAACCGTTATCGAGCGATGCTTGGGGCGGGGGGCGGCGTTCAGCAATCACTTGTTTATCAGGTTGTGGCTAAGGATGGAGTATCACCTGAATTTAACGTGACGGTTCAGCCTAACCCTTCGATCGCTGTTGATACTGTTGTGATTACGCCGCCAGCTTACACGCTGCTCGATGAGCGAACGCTTTCCGGTACAGGCGATGTGGAAGCTGTAGAAGGGGCTTGGGTCACAATCGATGCGTTGGCGAATTTGCCGATTGGCGTCGCGCAGATTGAGTTGCTGAATGAGATTGTTGACTTGGACCGGCGGCCGGGAGGGCTCGATGATTTAACCGCTGAATATCGTCCCACGGGAACGGTCATTGAAATGCGGGTCGACGGACAAAATGCAACGGGTCGGTTTCAAGTGACTTTCTTGGACTCGTCTCGCGAGAACCCTTTCGCAACGCACTACCGGATACTATTTAGAAGCACCGACGGCGACCGAAATGTTCGACCCAATGTTTATCCAATTCGGGTGATCCCTGATCTAGCTCCAGAAATTCGATTTCGTAGTCCGAGCCAATCGAGCGTTGAAGTGCCCGCCAACGGTGCATTAGCAATTGACATTGAAGCCAGTGATTTAGATTTTCAAATCAAGTCCGTACGTCTGCAGCTCGAATTCAATGCGTCTAAATTGATCAATCAGCAACTGCAAACAAATACGGACGACGATAATCGCCGAGTCACGTCGCGATATGTCTTGCGTCCTCAAGACCTAGGGTTGAAAGAAGGCGATCAGGCAATTTTTTACGCAACGGCTGAGGATGATCGTGTTTCTCCGTTTTCTGGTCGGTTAGATCCCAATGTTTCACGAACTGAAAACTATTCGATCACCGTGACGCCTGCTGACGAGTCTTTGGAGGAGCCAAATGAAAAAGATGGCGGTGAAAAAGATGGCGGTGAAAAAGGTGGCGGTGAAAAAGGTGGCGGTGAAAAAGGTGGCGGTGAAGAAGGTGGTGGTGAAGAAGGTGGTGGTGAAGAAGGCGGTGGTGAAGAAGGCGGTGGTGAAGAAGGTGGCGGTGAAGAAGGTGGCGGTGAAGAAGGTGGTGGTGAAGAAGGTGGTGGTGAAGAAGGTGGTGGCGAAAAAGGTGGCGGTGAAGAAGGTGGCGGCGAAGAAGGTGGCGGCGAAGAAGGTGGCGGCGAAGAAGGTGGCGGCGAAGAAGGTGGCGGCGAAAAAGGTGGTGGCGAAGAAGGTGGTGGCGAAGAAGGTGGTGGTGAAGAAGGTGGTGGTGAAGAAGGTGGTGGTGAAGAAGGTGGTGGTGAAAAAGGTGGTGGTGAAGAAGGTGGCGGTGAAGAAGGAGGTGGCGAAAAAGGAGGTGGCGAAAAAGGAGGCGGTGAAAAAGGTGGCGGTGAAAAAGGTGGCGGTGAATAAGGTGGCGGTGAAGAGGGTGGCGGTGAAGAGGGTGGCGGTGAAGAAGGCGGCGGTGAAGAAGGCGGCGGTGAAGAAGGCGGTGGTGGAGAAAAAAGTGGCGGTTCCGGTGATGGCGGACTCAAATCCAAAGGTGGCGGAAAAGGTGATCCGGGAGGTAAAGGTGGTGGTGCTGGCAAATCGGAGTCCAGTAGTGCCAGTGGTCAGGGCGAGGGTACGAGTGCTCAAGATCGCTTGTTGAAACGGGACGAAGAGATCGTTGAGCACGCGAAGAAGAAAACGGACCTAATTCTCCAGAGGCTTGCTGAGCAACAGCACGATCCGGATCCAGAGTTGTTGCGAAAAATGAAATGGACTAAAGATGATCTTAAGGATTTTGTAAACCGCTGGGACGAGATGAAAAAACGAGCCGAGTCGGGGGATGAGAAAAGTGCGAGGAAGTACGAGCGACACTTAAAAAGCCTCAACTTGCGTCCAAAAAATCAGCGTAACAGTGTTAAGCAGAATCAGGGTGACATTAGAGGGCTCAATCAGGACGGTGGTGTCACCAAGCCATCCGATGATCTCCTGCCGGACTACAATTCGTTTATGAAGGATTTGAATCGGGTTCGCGACAATTAAGGCACGTAGGTGGGATGCTTGCTTTTGTTGAGGTGAAATCTCGAGCCCCAGGGAATTGACTTTTCCTTCATTGCCTCGACTGACCTGGTGGATACTTTTTTCTTGCTCAGATTGAGTTGTTATGGTTGTGTGCGGGTTGTGACCAAAATTTAAGGTTAAGATTTTGGGGAAACTGCTTGGAAGCACCTGGTGGACACAGTTCTAGTTTTTTTCGCGAGGCTACAGGCAGTGCGCCAGAGACCTCGCTTGTGACCAAGAAAGTTTTTCAAGCACGCTGATGAAGTCCAAGGACCTAAAATTTGTCGCGCATCGGACCAAAGGAAAGGTCTCGGCACTTCTTCAAGTTCCGAAAATGAGCGACGTTATTGTCGTCCTTGGGCACGGCGCGGGTGCGGGTATGTCGCATGCAAACATGGATGGTATTGCCAATGCCCTTCACGCAAACCGGATTGCGACTTTTCGCTACCAGTTTCCGTTTATGGAGCGAGGTGGCGGGCGTGATTCCCTGGAAGTTTCTCTGGCAACCATTGGCAACGCAGTTGCTCAGGCTCAACAACTCGAGCCGAAACTCAGATTATTGGCCGGTGGTCATTCTTTTGGGGGGCGTATGACTTCACTTGCTGCAGCCGAATTAAAACTGAGTGTTGAGGGTTTGGTTTTTTTTGCGTTTCCGCTTCACCCTCCCGGCAAACGTTCGGCTAAAAGGGCTGATCATCTCCCTTCAATCGAGATTCCAATGCTGTTTCTTACTGGAACACGGGACAGGCTATTCGATCTAGAGCTGTTTGATCCGGTTCGTAAGAAACTAGGGCGAAGAGCCGAGTTGCATTTGATTGAAACGGCTGATCACGGATATAAGATACTCAAACGCACTCGCAAGTCGAAAGAGAGCGTATTTGACGAGATGGCACGCGTAACGCGTCACTGGGTCGATGGTGTATAGCAGCGTTCCGAAGGCAGGGGTTTATCGGGAATTCAGCATGCTTTTGAGCCTTTGCAGCCCCGCCGTGGCAACAAAATATTGTCCAACCCCCAGCCGACGGTCAGAATTCTTAAATTAGGAATTCGAAAATAAAGGTTGGGTGTTTAGTTCTGACCTGAAATGGGCGATTATCCGGGACATGAACCTTTGTTACGGCTGTATCGTAGAAAAAAAGTTACCCATTTAACGCACGTGGCCAAGTGTCGCGATCCGGCGTTGCTCAAAGTGCGAGTTGTGCCAAAGGATGCTCGACAATTTCGCTACCACCAAGCAAAATAACCTATGCCCTGTACTATTCGATAAAAACTAAGTGCTGTTTTATTGTCTAGTTCGGTCCGGGAATTATCCAATCCTTTCATTGTAACCATTTACTTGCCGAGCAAACGCCGATGACCGTGACCGAAACGATTGCCAAGCCTGATCAAGCTGACCGTGACGAAACGCCCATGATTGAGGCCGATCGGCTCTCGAAGTTTTACGGGATCTTTGCTGCGACCCGCGACGTTTCGTTCAAAGTCTACAAAGGCGAAGTTGTGGCATTCTTGGGGCCCAATGGTGCCGGCAAAAGCACGACAATGAAAATGTTGACTGGTTACCTTTCACCATCACAAGGTGTTGCGAGGATCGCTGGGCACGACATGAGCACCGAACGTTTGGCTGGATCCAAGCGTTTGGGTTACCTGCCGGAAACCGGTCCGCTTTACCCAGAGATGACTCCCTTTAGCCTGCTTGATTTTTTTGCTGAAGCACGTGGGATGAATAAAAAGACCAAACGCGATCGTATCGAAAAGGCGGTCGATCTTTGTGCTCTTGGGAGTGTGATCTACAAACCAATTAGTAAACTT
Source organism: Mariniblastus sp. (assembly GCA_029247405.1). Classification (GTDB taxonomy): domain Bacteria; phylum Planctomycetota; class Planctomycetia; order Pirellulales; family Pirellulaceae; genus Mariniblastus. The sequence goes on along the minus strand of JAQWLH010000275.1, from coordinate 5,130 downwards.
TCCAAAGGCTATCGTCAGCGGGTTGGCATGGCTCAGGCGTTGATCCATGAACCGGAGGTTTTGATTCTGGATGAGCCAACGTCGGGTTTGGATCCGAATCAAATTCGGGGCGTCCGACAGACGATGAAACGGCTTGGTCAGGAGAAAACAATTTTGCTCTCGACGCACATTCTTCAAGAGGTTGAGGCGATGGCCGATCGTGTGATCATGATCAACGAAGGTCGGAAAGTCTACGACGGTCTATTGGCTGACATCGACCCCAACGGGAAAGGGCTGGACCATATATTTGCTGATTTGACCGGGCATGATCCGGAGACAGGTGTCAAGCTAAAGAGCGATCTCTCGGACGAGTCAATTCCAAACAAGCTGGGTTCCGAAAGTGTCGGCGGTCCCAAACTGCCTGAGGATATCGATGAGGATACTGATCAAGAGTTGCCAAACGAAGACGATTAGCTCAAACGCGAGTGTTGTTCTCGCCCATGTTTTTAAGACTGAATCATAACTTTATACGCTTTCGGAAATCTGATGCTACTTGCTCAACTTGAAGGTATTCAACTCATCGAGTTCATTGACATGTTGGTCATGGACATGATGTTTCTCGTGGTCATTGTTCTGTTGATGTTGCCATTGGGGATATGGCGACAAGCCGCGTTTGCGGTCATGAAACGGAACTTTCTCGGTTACTTTAGTAATCCGACTGGATATGTGTTCTTGTGCTTGTTTGTGCTGTTGACGTCGTTTGCGGCTTTTTGGCCTCATGAGTTTTTTACAACTAACCTCGCCAATTTTGAACAACTCAACAAATTTCTTCCCTACATCATGTTGATCTTTATCCCAGCGATCACCATGAGTATCTGGGCCGAGGAGCGTCGACAGGGAACCGACGAATTGCTTTTGACATTGCCCGCCAAAGACTTTGATATCGTGATCGGGAAATTTTTCGCAGCAGTGTTGGTGTTTACTGTTTCATTGTTGTTTTCGCAGATTTCAAATTACGCAGTTCTGCTGGCAATGTCAGGCGGACAATTAGACAACCAGCTTCTGTTTTCAACGTACCTTGGTTATTGGTTCATGGGCGTCGCCATGATCAGTCTCGGGATGGTGGCGTCATTTTTGACCAGCAATCTGACGGTCGGATTTATTTTTGGTGCGGCTCTCAATGCCCCCTTGGCGTTCTTTTCCAATGCCGATGTGATTTTTTCAAATTCAAGTTGGATTCAAAGGCTGTTTGAGTGGTCCTTGCTGCAGCGGTTTGAGCCGTTTGGTCGGGGGCTCATCAGTGTTTCCTCGATCTGCTATTTCATTGGAATTGTTGTGATCGGCGTTTATCTCAGTTTGATTTTAATCGGCCGGCGTCACTGGTTGGGTGGCAGAGATGGGACCTCGATGCTTTGGCATTATTTGTTGCGCGCGGTGTTTTTGGTAATCATTGCCGTGGGCGGGGTGTTGATTGTTCAACATAGCCCTCTCAATCGTGCCCGGGTGGATATTTCGGAATCTGAGATTAGCACGCTGGCGTCGTCGACCACCGAGGTTTTGGATCGACTGGCTGCCGATGCTGATGCAAAGCCCATTAAAATTGAGGCGTACATTAGTAACAACGTGCCCAGCGAATATGTAAAGCTCAAATATGACCTCGTCAATTTGCTTCGCGAGTTTGACGTTCGTGGTGGAAAACGAGTGCGTGTGAATCTGCACCAGGGGATCGAACCCTTTAGTGAAGAGGCAATTTTGGCGGAACAGAAGTATGGGATTCGGCCTCAAAAAGTTCGCAGTCAATCGCGAGGTGCTCTTCGTGAGGAAGACGTGGTGCTCGGTGTTGCATTCTCAAGCGGTTTGGAGCGAATTGTAATTCCTTTCATGCCGTATGGGATGCCCGTCGAGTATGAGCTAATGCGATCCATTAATACGGTTGCCAAAGATGAAAGAATGACGATCGGCATTGTTCAGACTGATCCGTTAGTCATGGGGGCCAGCATCGGTGCTCAGGGGGGGAACTTTAATCTTCCACGTTTGCGAATTCTTTCTGAATTGGAAAAGCAGTACAACCTCGAGAATGTGGATGCTTCGACTCCGATCAATTTATGGGTCGGTGGAGACGCTGGTGAACCACTTCGACGAAGGTACGATGTTCTGCTAGTGGTTCAGCCTTCTCAGTCCGCCCCGACTGAACTTGATAACTTGATCACCGCTATTCAGACGGGTCAGCCGACCGTGATTTTTGAGGACCCCCTTCCCTTCCCCGGGAACTTTCCTGTCGCCGCCAATGCGGATGGAAAGACATGGGACCGTGTGCGACCGACGTATTATCCTCGGGCCTTTTCTCGGAATGGTGAAGGCAAAGCGGATATCCAAAAATTGTGGAATGAGCTTGATTTGAATATCGATCGGTTGAAGCTCGCTGCACCTCAAAACCCAGCGATGGTTGCCGGAGTCGATTACCCGGTTTATTCATCGTACGTCGTGTGGCAAAAACGATCAGAGAACCCTTATAAACGCAACGATATCTTAAACATGCCTGAGCGGATCATCATTAAAGATCGTGATCCATCTGACCCACGTTTTTCTTCTGATCACCCCTCCACGAACTTGAATGAAGAACAGTTGATTGACGAACTTTATTTGCAATTTGCCGGATATCTAAATCCAGTTCCCAAGGCCTCGTTGACCTTCCAGCCACTGGTTAATACGGGTGTAACGACGGGCCGATTGTTGGTCGACAAATTGACGAAATCTCAGGGTGGAAATCTGGAACGCGACCGCGGGAGTGCCAACCAGCAATTTACCCTCGCGGCTTATATCCACGGAGACTTAAAGGATGAGCCGTTACCGGCGACCGAGGCCGAAGTCAAAACATCAAAGCAGAAGACCAATGTCATTTACATTGCGGATATTGACACGCTGTCCGATGATTACGTCCAGATTCGTAATTTTCCGATTCAGGACGGAGTTGAATATCGTTACCAGAATATGAGCTTTGTGCTCAACGTACTTGATTCATTGGCTGGTGAGATGACTTACTTGGGGCTTCGGAACCGAAAAGTCGATCACGTGACGCTTGAGAAGATTGAAGAGACCTACGAAGATGCGATGCAAAAAGTTTACGAAGCTGATCAACAGCTTCAGATCGAGTTTGAGACGGATTTAAATGCAATCTCCAGTGAAGTCACATTGAAACTCGCCCCTCTTCGAAACGACATCGAAAAACTTATGAAAAAGAAGCAGGAAGGTCAGGCTTTCGACGCCAACAAACTGGCGGCTTTGCAAGGCCTTTTCGAGGCAACGGTTCGGGACGAGAACGCAAAATTTCAAAACAAGAAGACGGAGCTTGAAAATCGACGTCGCGAGCAAAAACGTCGGATTGATCTAAATGCGGAATTAGAAATTCAGGAAATTCAACGCAAGTTCAAGTTGGCAGCTGTGATCATTCCTCCCATCCCGCCGCTGTTAGTCGGATTGATTGTGTTCACGCGAAGGCGACTTCGCGAGCGAGAGGGAATTTCAAAAGATCGTCGGCTGAAATAATCTGCGACGATGTGTTTGAGGAAAAATTAGCAAACAAACTGCCGCTTGGCATCTAAATAAATCAGGTTCAATCATGAAATCTCCTTTGTTCAAAACGGCCGTTATGGCGATGTTAACAGCTGTCGTGGTTGTTGTTGCCTCCGCCTTTTACCCTTGGCCGGAGCCTGTTGTTGAGAGCGATTTGGTCGGTAAGCCACTGTTCGAATCGTATGTGGCGTCAACTGTGCGAACGATTAAGATTGTTGAGTTTGACCGAGATCGTGAATCGATTCGAAGTATTGTGCTTGAGCGGAGTGGTGAACAATGGACGATCCCAGCGATGCAAAAGTTTGTTGCCACTAACCCGACTCAGGTTTCCTTTGCCACTAAGGCTCTCAACGAATTAACGGTGCTTGAAGAAGTGACCAGCGAGCGACAGGCGTTCTTGGATTATGGGGTCGTTGATCCTTCTGACTATGATGGGACCACCAATCGAACGGCGTTGGGAACCAAACTGATCCTCGAAGATCGTAAAGGGCGCGAAATCGCCAGTTTGATCGTTGGCTTGAGCCGGAAAAGTGATCAGAGCCAAGATCGTAAAAGTCATTTTGTTCGAATCCCGGGCCAGCCAACGGTTTACCTGGTCGATTTTGATGAACGCGTTCTGTCAACTGATTTTACCCGTTGGGTCGATCCAAATTTATTCGCTTTGTCTGGGGCGATTCCTGGTCTGATCACGATTGAGGATTACCGAATTGATCCGTCACCGGCCAACGGTAATATAAAGCCCACCCGAAGGTATCGGTCGGAGCTTGTTTTTCGGGATGGCCGAATCAGTATGACGGCTTTTGAAGTGCCTGATGCGTCTGGTAACTATCAAGAAATGGAGCCCTCACCCGAACTCGCAAGCCAAGTACAGGTGGTTGGGAATCAGATTGGTAACATTCGTTTCCCCGATGTTCAGCGGAAGCCAGCCACCATTGCCAAAGCATTAAAAAAGCCATTGCAATCAACTGATGCGGCGGTTTTTAAGCCACTTGAACAAGTTGGTTTTGTGAATACAGGTTTCAAGAATGGGACGCATCAATTCGATGCGATTAATGGTGAAGTGTCAGTGGGGACCGCTGATGGAGTTGTTACGACACTTTACATTGGAGACGTGGCAAAGAACGCCGTGAGTGACACGCTTCGCGTCAGTTTGCATGTGATGATTTGTTCGGGTGTTGATGAATCCCTCTTGCCAGAAATTGCTAAGCCGGCCGACGCGCAGGACAAAGAGTACCTTCGCAAGGTTCAACAGCGAAATGAGATTCTCAAGTCTGCCAAGATTCGAGCTTCTGAACTAAATCAACGGCATGCGAGCTGGTTTTATCTTGTTCCCGAAAACGTGATTGAAGTTCTCCGCCCCGAAGTTGATGTGAGCATGGCTAAGCCAAAAGTTAGTGAAGCGGAGAAGAAATCGGATGCTGATAAATCGGATGCTGACAAACCGGATGCTGACAAACCGGATGCTGATTCAAGTGAGGTTGGGGCAGACAAATAGGTTTGCCACTACGATTAGTGATTTGTATCCAGCGTGACTTTGCTGATTTTTCCCGACGCCCCCCGCTGTACGGTGCGGCGATT
>JAQWLH010000272.1 GCA_029247405.1 Mariniblastus sp. | reverse complement strand
GCGCGTCCTTGGTAAGGACGAGGTCATGGGTTCAAATCCCATCAGCAGCTTTTGATTGTTTTCGGCTTTGGCATTTGCTTTGGCAGTTTGTTGTAGCCGAGTTTTTAACTTGGTTGTTAAGTTAGTAAGTAATAGAGACAGGTGATAAAAAGGTATGGCCAAGGAAGAATTTAAGCGGACAAAACCGCACGTAAATGTCGGCACCATTGGGCACATTGACCATGGTAAAACAACAACAACAGCAGCCATCCTTGCGGTTCAGGCTCATAAGGGCTTGGCGGAAGCGAAGAACTACTCTGATATCGCCAAGGGCGGTACGGTTCGTGATGAGACCAAGACGGTAACGATCGCAGTTGCTCACGTTGAGTATGAGACGGCGAATCGCCACTATGCTCACATTGACTGCCCGGGTCACGCTGACTTTGTTAAGAACATGATTACTGGTGCGGCTCAGATGGACGGTGCGATCTTGGTCGTTTCGGCTGCTGACGGCCCGATGCCACAGACGAAAGAGCACGTTTTGCTTGCTCGCCAGGTTGATGTTCCAGCCTTGGTTGTTTTCCTTAATAAGTGCGACCTTGTCGATGACGAAGAGTTGCTTGAGCTTGTTGAGATGGAAGCTCGTGAGTTGCTTAGTAAGTACGACTTTGATGGTGACAATTGTCCTATCGTTCGCGGAAGTGCTTTGCCAGCGTTGCAGAACCCAGGCGACGAAGCTGCTGGTGCCTGCATTGGTGAGTTGATGGATGCGATTGACGCTTACATTCCTGAGCCAAAGCGTGAAGAAGATAGGCCGTTCTTGATGGCGATTGAGGATGTTTTCTCGATTGAAGGTCGCGGTACTGTTGCGACGGGTCGTATTGAGCGTGGTGTGATCAAGACAGGTGAAGAAGTTGCGATTATCGGCCTTGAAGCTGAGCCGCGAATGACAACCTGCACGGGTGTGGAGATGTTCCGTAAGATTCTTGATCAGGGTCAAGCTGGCGACAACGTCGGTATCCTGCTTCGTGGTGTGAAGCGTGAAGAGATTCAGCGTGGGCAGGTCTTGGCTAAGCCAGGTTCGATCACTCCGCACAGCAAGTTTGAAGCTGAGATTTACTGCTTGAGTAAAGATGAGGGTGGTCGACACACGCCTTTCTTCAGTGGTTACCGTCCTCAGTTTTACTTCCGTACGACAGATGTGACTGGAACGGCTAACTTGGCAGATGCTGAGATGTGCATGCCTGGTGACAATGTGAAGATTGTTGTCGAGTTGCAGAAGCCGATTGCGATGGACGATGGTGTTCGTTTTGCGATTCGCGAAGGTGGTCGGACGGTCGGTTCGGGTGTTGTAACCAAGATCGTTGACTAGGTAAAGAATGACGCTGGTTGGTCTTTGGGCTGGCTGGTTTGGCATGCAAAGGTAAGCGTCGTGTGGATTCCGCGCGACGCTTTCCGGCGATTTTAGGCGTTGCATTGGGTTCTGTTTGGTCTTCATCTTTCGGTTGGAGTTTGGATTGAATCCTGAGTCAAACGGAGGGGTGTAGCTCAATTGGTAGAGCACTGGTTTCCAAAACCAGCGGTTGCGGGTTCAAGTCCCTCCGCCCCTGCCATTTGACGCCCAGTTTATTGGATGCGGCTTCGGTGGATTTCACGGATGTTTTTCGCGGTGGCTGTTTGAAAGGTTTGTTATGAGTTCGATGGCAAAACAAAAGCAAAAGCCGGATCAGAACCGAGGAGGGTTTTGGTCGGAGTTGTTTCAGTTTGGCTTGTACAAGCCAAATCAGGGGCGAGTCGTTCGGCAGTTGTCGTTTTTTACGATTGCACTCTTGTGTTTTTTGAGTGCGTGGGAAGTCAAGCGTTCGTCGTTGCTCTCAGGCTTGGGGCAGGGCGGTTGGTTGGTGATGCTCGGGTTGGTTGTGGTTTTGTTCTGGTTTTCGTACCGGGTGGTTAACTACTCGGTTTTCGCTGATTTTCTGATCGCGGTTGAAGCGGAGATGAACAAGGTTTCTTGGCCGACTCGGACAGAGTTGTGGAATGCGTCTCAGGTGGTGATGTTTGTCATTTTTTCAATGGCGGCGTTTTTGTTTTTGTTTGATGGTATTTGGACCTTTATTTTTGAAGTGATCGGGATTAGGTATTCCGAAGGAAATTCACTTTTTAGTTGGTTCTCAGGTATGTTTTCCTCTAGGTAGGTTTGATGTCGAAAGACGAAGCAGTTTCGGAAGGCCACGAGTCATCTGATGAACAACTGGAGTCGATCGAGGCTTCCTCTGATGCCACCCTTGAGGGTGGTTCTGGTGAGGTTGCGCCGGTTGTGGCAGAAACTGGTGGTGAGGACGGTCCGGGTGTTGCGGAGTCGCTGGTTGGCGAGTCTGAGTCTGAGGCTGAACCTGAGGTGGAAGAGGAGTTGAATGAGTTCGGCTTTTCTGCAGCTGACATGGTTGATGAGGAAGATGAGGAGGACGAGGACGACGAGGACGAAAACGTTTCTCCGATCGAAGAGTTTGTGGACGAGGTGGCTGCCGCACCGAAAGAAGATGTGCCAATGAGTTGGTATATCCTTAAAGTGCAGGTCAATCGCGAGAATTCAATTTGTGAGGCGCTGAAGCGACGGGTAAAGGTTGAGGGGCTGGATCACTATTTTGGTGACGTTCTGGTTCCAACTGAAGATGTTCGTGAATTCAGCAAAGCGGGTAAGCAGCGGATCGTCAAGCGGAAGCTGTACCCGGGTTATATCGTTGTGAATATGGCGATTAACGATGATTCCTGGTTTTTGGTTCGTGAGACTTCGGGTATCGGTGACTTTACGGGCGCTGCTGGCAAACCGGCACCGCTTTCGGAAGAAGAGATTTCACGGATCATAGCGACGACTAAGCCAGAAGTAGAAGAGGATGATGAAAGCATCAAGACTGCCATTCCGTTTAAGGTGGGTGACCGGGTGCGAGTTAAGGAAGGCTACTTTCAGAATCACGAAGGTGAGGTTTCTGCTGTTGATGAGCGGAACGGTCGCATTACGGTGATGATTAACATTTTTGGGCGGCCTAATCCAGTTGAACTGGATCATTGGCACGTCGAGGACATTTAGGTTTAGGTCGATGCGGCACGGGGCCTTGAGTCCTTAAACGTGATGCGGGCAAACTGATAAGTAGAAAAGAATCATGGCGAAGCAAGTAACAGGACAGGCGAAGTTTCAAGTTCCCGGCGGTCAGGCAACTCCTGCTCCACCGGTGGGTACTTCACTCGGTAAGTTTGGAATCAACCTCGGGCAATTCGTCCAGCAGTTCAACGATCGAACTAAGGAATATAATGGGACGCCGATTCCTGTTATTGTGACTGTTTATGGTGATCGGTCGTTTGATTTTGTCACCAAGAGTCCTCCGGCAGCTTCGATGTTGAAAATGGCTGCTGGAATCGCCAAAGGCTCGGGTGTTCCTAATCGGGACAAAGTTGGCAAGGTGACAATGAAGCAGATCGAAGAGATCTGTGAGAAAAAGATGGAAGACTTGAATGCTCGTGACCTGGAGCACGCTTGTCGTATGATCGCCGGAACTGCTCGCAGTATGGGCATTGAGATCGAAGGCTAGGCACTGAGGCCGGTCGTTTCCTTCTTGGAGATGGGTCGGCAGGTCGGGGCCGCGACAAGGGATGTCGGACGCTAATGTGGTGGAGCCACGCAGAGGCATGAACTAGATCACGTTGAAATATAAGTAAGAAGAAACAATGAAGCGTTCAAAACGATATAACGAATTGTTGGCCCAGGTTCCTGAGGCTCCAGTCGATTTGGCCAAGGCCGTCGAGATCCTTAAGGGGTTTGGGGGGACGAAGTTCGATCAGACCGTTGAGATTCACATGAGTTTGGGGATTGACCCCAAGCAGGCTGATCAGATCATTCGGGGTTCGATTGTTCTTCCGCACGGCATCGGGAAGACCCAGCGAGTGGTTGTGTTTGCCAAGGATGCTGCCGCTGAAGCTGCTAAGGAAGCGGGGGCCGATGAGGTGGGTCAGGAAGAGCTGGGAAAAAAGATCAGTGATGGCTGGCTTGATTTTGATGTCTGCATCGCTTCGCCCGACATGATGGGTGTCGTGGGACCGCTTGGTCGAGTGTTGGGGCCAAGGGGTTTGATGCCTTCGCCGCGAGCTGGAACAGTAACGCCTGACGTTGCTAAAGCGGTTGCGGAATACAAGGCAGGTAAAGTTGAGTTCCGGAATGACAATGGCGGAAACGTCCATGCTGTTCTTGGACGTCTTAGCTTCACGCCGGATCAGATTCAAGAGAACGTTACGGCATTCTTGGCGTTTATCGACAGTTTGAAGCCGAATTCCCTTAAAGGCAATTACATTAAGGGTGTCTCGCTTGCTGCCACAATGAGCCCGGGTGTTTTGCTGGCGGCTTAAGTGTTGTTTGTTGGTTTTTGGAAGTCGTTAAGCGAAACGCAAAAAGAAAACAGAGTGAAGTCATGAGTAAGTTTGTAAAAGATTGTTTAACCAAAGATCTCGCTAACCGTTTGGAAGGCGTGTCGGATTGTGTTACAGCAAACGTGGTTGGGTTGGATGCCAACGCGACGTCGAGTCTGCGAAAGCAGCTTCGCCAAAAAGGCATTGGGTTGATGGTTGTTAAGAACAGCCTTGCCCAACGTGCTACCGAAGGAACTTCGTTAGCCGGTGCTTTTGAGGGAATTGAAGGAACGCACGCGGTGCTTTGGGGAGCGGAAGATTTTGTCACGCTTGTCAAAGAAGTGAATGAGCTCGATAAGAACGCCGAAGAGTTTGAAAAGTTTTCGACTCGTGGTGGTGTGATGGACGGGGAAAAGTTGTCCCCTGAGCGAGTGAGCGAGATCAGTAAATGGCCAAGTCGTTCTGAGCAGCTGAGTTTGTTGGTTGGTCAGATTCTTGGTCCAGGTTCGAATTTGGCTGGGATCCTCAAGGGCCCTGGTGCCAAGTTGGCCAGCCAGATCAAGAAAATTGGTGAAGCAGAAGATTAAGAAAAATTCGACGGACGGTCTGTGGCCAATCGGCAGAAAGACGTCCCGTTGTTGAGATAGGTTGATCTCCCGGTTCGCGGTGGGCAGGTCGGTCGCGTTTTGGTTCAAACAAGTAGTCAATCAATCAGATTTGAAATTTTGGTTTCTGTTTGAGATTTCAAGTTTGAGAAGAGATAGTAATTTTGGGGCAGTTGAGTTCCGCAGCTTGGCTTGCTCAGTGATACGAAGAAAGGGTGACTCCAATGTCAGAAGAAGCAGCAACAGTAGAATACTCAGACGACACTAAATCCATGGGCGACAAGATCGCTGGACTAACACTGAAAGAAGCCAAAGAGCTTGGCGATTACCTTAAGGATGAGCACGGCATTGAAGCCGCTGCTGGTGGTGGAGTCGTAATGGCTGCAGCCGCTGGTGATGGTGGTGGTGATGCCGCTGAAGCTCAGACTGAATTCGACGTTGTTTTGACCGGATTTGGCGACAAGAAGCTTGACGTTGTTAAGGTCGTTAAGACGATTACGGGTGCATCTTTGATGGACGCCAAGAAAATGGTCGAAAGTTGCCCAGCAACTCTCAAAGAAGGCGTTTCGAAAGAAGACGCTGAGAAGATCAAAGGCGACGTCGAAGGTGCTGGCGGTGCTGTCGAACTTAAGTAAGTGTTTTGCGATCAGCCTTGATCGCGTCACTTAACATTGCATGATTGATTATGCGGCGCGCTCGCTCATTTATGGGGCGAGCGTGTTTGGCGATAAAAAGGCGGGCGTTGTAGAAGGGAATGGCTCTACAGCGTGAAGCGTCTGATCTACTGAATGGAGTCAGTGCGTGACTGGAAGGATCCAGTATCAAGAACAGCCACTCCAAACGTGTGTTCGTTTAACAGTCGACGCGATCGAATGAACTGACACAGCTGGTCGGCTGTGGCAACCTCGAAACCGCGAAGGCCAATTCAGGGAACTGTATGCTTTCGAATCGCACTCTTGGGAAGTTTTTTACGATCCAGAGTATGTGTTTGGAAGAGGTACGCGCTTGCCGCGTATTTTTGCTTGCGCTTCCCGCGAAAAACCGCTGTTCGTTTGGTGGCATGACTTCAGTTGAATGGTCGACTCGAAGTTCGTGTCAAATGAATCAATTACTTCGCTAATCTGATACCGGAGATTCTGCGCTTATGGCAACCCCAGTCGAGCGACGATTACAACCAGAAAAAGTACGTGTGTTTGGCAGTGGCCGGGATTACCAAATCCCGCCTGATCTGACGAAGATCCAAACTCACAGTTACCAAGCATTTTTGCAAACTGATGTAGCGATCGAGAAAAGAAAGCTGCAGGGCATCGAGGGTGTTCTGCAGGAAATCTTTCCGATTGAAAGCTACGACAAAAAGTTGCAGCTAAGTTACGTTCGGTATGAGCTTGGCAAGCCTCGCTACACTCCCGAAGAGTGTCGGCAGTTGCGCTTGACTTACGGCCAACCGTTTCGTGTATGGCTACGTCTGGAAAAAGAGCAGCCAGTCGAAGAAGAGGTCTTCCTCGGCGACATCCCAATCATGCTTGGCGGTGGTGAATTTATCATCAACGGAGCCGAGCGAGTTGTCGTGAGCCAACTTCACCGAAGTCCAGGAATTGACTTCGTGATGGACAACGACACGACTTCGGATCGTAAACTGGCCAGTTGCCGGGTTATCCCTGAGCGGGGCAGTTGGATCGAAGTCAATGCCACCAAAAAGGATGCGCTGACGGTAAGAATTGACCAGAGCGGTAAATTCTCAGCACTGACATTGCTCCGAGCGATGGATCCTAAGTATGGAGAGGATTCAGCGATCATTCGTGCGTTTTACGAAACGGCGAAAGTCAAAGTCGTCGACCGTCGTAGTGCTGGTAAGCTCGAGGGCAAGATTGCCGTTGATGATATTGTTTACCCAGGGACAAGCGACCGGGCTGGCGAGATCATTGTCGAAGTCGGGCATAAGATCACCAAGGAAGCGGCGGAAACGATCTGCAATTGCGGAGTGAAAACCTGCGAAATCATGCCAGCGCCAAAATCGCTTTTGATTTTTAATTCTTTGATCGACGATGCGACCAGCAGTCACGAAGAAGCGTTGTTGCGAATTTATCAGCGGCTCCGTCCGGGTAACCCGCCGGCCCTTGAAAAAGCTCGAACTTTGTTTCGAGAGAAATTCTTCGATTCCAATCGCTACCGTTTGGGGCGAGTCGGTCGATTCCGAATCAACCGAAAATTGGATCTGGGTGTTTCTGAAAAAGAAATGACTCTGCGTCCGGATGATATTTTAGCTTGTATGAAGTACATCCTCGAACTCTCGACTCCGGGGGGTGACGCTTATGTCGACGATATTGACCACTTGGGTAATCGTCGTTTGCGAACGATCGACGAGTTGGCTTGTGATGAACTCCGCAAGGGTTTCTTGAAGCTTCGTCGTACTGTTCAGGAACGCATGAGTCTCAAAGAGCAGGATGACATGACTCCACGTAGTCTCGTCAATCCGAAGAGTATTTCAGCGGCGATTGAGTACTTTTTCGGTCGCGGCGAACTCTCGCAAGTCGTCGATCAGACCAATCCATTGTCCCAGTTGACGCACGAGCGTCGTCTGTCTGCGTTGGGTCCTGGTGGTTTGAATCGTAAACGGGCGGGCTTTGAAGTTCGTGACGTTCACATTTCTCACTATGGTCGAATTTGTCCAATTGAAACGCCTGAGGGCACCAACATTGGTCTGATTTCCAGTCTTGCAATCTACGCCAGCGTGGACGACTATGGATTCCTAGTGACTCCTTATGCGGTTGTTAAAAAAGGCGAGGTCACCGATGAGGTGGCTTGGCTTCGAGCGGATGAGGAAACCGAAGCTTTCGTTGCTCCGGCGGATACTTATCTTGAAGACGGGCGCATTGTTGGGCTCAAGCAACTAGCTGGCAATATTATCGCCCGCTTTAAAGCTGACTTTGAGTTGTGTGCTCCCGAAGACGTGACTTACATGGACATTGCTCCGGCTCAGATGGTCGGCGTCTCTGCCGGTTTGATTCCGTTCCTTGAGCATGACGACGCTAACCGAGCCCTGATGGGATCCAACATGCAGCGGCAAGCTGTGCCGTTGTTGGTGGCAGAGCCGCCAATCGTTGGAACTGGGATGGAAGTCCAGGTCGCCGAAAACTCAAGTATGATTGTGCGTGCTCGTCGAGCCGGCAAGGTTACCTTCGTTGATTCAACAAGAATTGAAGTGGGGACCGATGTTTACGATCTGAAAAAGTATGTTGGCTTAAACGAGCGAACCTGCCAAAACCAAAAGCCCTTGGTGCACCCGGGACAGCGAGTCGAAAAGGGTGATGTTCTTGCCGACGGTGCCGCGACCTACAAGGGGCAATTGGCCCTTGGGCGGAACGTGTTGGTTGGCTTTATGTCGTTTGACGGTTGCAACTACGAAGATGCGATCATCATCAGTGAAGAGCTCGTGC
>JAQWLH010000269.1 GCA_029247405.1 Mariniblastus sp. | reverse complement strand
TTCCGCAATGTGAATATGAACGGGACAATCGGGAATATCTTTTTTTCGAAACTCAATGACCTTTTGGATCGAATCCTTTGATGCTGCCCTGAGGGAATGGACCGCCATCCCGACCGCCGCGTTTGGTAGATCAGCGACTGCATTTTTGCACGCTTCGAGCAGCGTCCAGTAATCTTCCAGTGAGAGAATGAATCGACGCTGCTTTTTAATCGGGGCGAGGACGTCAAATCCGCTTTGTTGATAGAGCACCGGCAACAAACAAACGCCAATCCCTGAATCGGTTGCGGCTTTTAGGATCACTCGAGCCATGCGGGCACGGTCGGAATAACCTTGGCCGGTTTTGTCATTGTGTAAATATTGAAACTCGCCAACCCACGAATAACCAGCGTTTACCATCTCGAGATAAAGTTGACGAGCAATGACGTACACATCATCAGGAGTTAGCTTGAGCGCGAAATCATACATCAACTTTCGCCACGTCCAAAAACTATCCTTGTTCGCGGTACGAAATTCACTGAGTCCGCCAAAAGCGCGCTGAAACGCATGACTGTGGACATTCACCATGCTTGGAACCGCGACGCCACTAACGATCTTCGCCCCCTCCTTGGGCTTACGATCAGTTGAGATAGCCTCAATGACTCCGTTTCTAATCGTCATGGAAACGTTATCCATCCAACCCGCGGCAGACGACGGTTGCTGGATCAAAGCTGATTTAAAGAAGAGTTCGTGAGCTGTCATGAATCGCAGAATCCACTAGGGCAAATCTATGAATACTTGCATTTTATTGATTAAAGAAAATCAACTTTCCCGACCGCCAAAATAAACCTGACGAATCGGATTAGCACCGATCGAATAGATCAATTCGGAGGGACTCTTAACCGCCCAAGCGACCAGATCAGCGGCTTTACCCACCTCAATCGTACCAATTTGATTGTCAAGTTTAAGCGCTTTAGCCGCATTCCTCGTAATTCCCGCGAATGCTTCCTCTGGCGTCATTCGAAATAGATTACAAGCCATATTGGCCATCAATAACAACGAGACAACTGGTGAACTACCTGGGTTGCAATCGGTCGCGATTGCGACCGGAACTTCATTTTTACGTAGGCAGTCAACTGGTGGTCGCTGCGTTTCATTCAAGCAATAAAATGCTCCCGGGAGCAAGGTCGCAACCGTTTGATGCTGAGCCAACACTTCACAATCTGATTCACTCAAATACTCCAGATGGTCTACCGAGATCGCCCCCATTTTTGCAGCCATGGCAGCAGCTCCCATTCGAGTCAGTTGTTCAGCGTGAACTTTGATGTTCAGTCCCGAATCAAGCGAGGCTTGGAAAACACGCCTAGCCTGGTCAAGTGAAAATGCGATGGATTCGCAAAACACATCAACACTGGTACACAGCTCCCTTGCGGCTGGGATCATTTCACCACAAACCAAATCCACATAGGCGTCGGGATTAGTTTGATATTCTGGCGGAACCGAGTGGGCCCCCAGCAGGGTTGCCTGAACTCGAATTGGAAGCTTCGACTCAAACTCTTTCGCAACGCGGAGCATTTTCAGTTCAGTCTCGACATTCAGCCCATACCCTGATTTGATTTCAATCGTTGTAACGCCCTCTCCCATGAGGTAACGCAGACGAGATTCCGCCGACTGGAACAACTCACTTTCTGACGCCGCACGAGTTGCCTTTACGGTGGATAATATTCCACCTCCCTCACGGGCGATTTCTTCATAGCCCCGACCATGAAGACGCATCTCCCATTCGTTTGCCCGGTTACCGGCATGGACAAGGTGCGAATGGCAATCAATCAAACCCGGTGTCAGAAGCTGCCCGTCACCGTCAATAATCCGCACGCCCTCGGCACCATGACTGCAATCATTCTTTGATGGGTCGTCCGGTAAAATCCACGCGATCTTGCCATCCGACACACCAATCGAATGATTTTCAAGCATCCCGTAAGCTAATGGACTTGCCTCACTCATCGAAGCGATTTGAAAGTTCTTAAAAATTGTATCAGGGGTCATCATCTGAGAGGCGCCATCATTTGGACATTAGATTTGTAAGTAGACTTCGTATCACAACGATTTTTTTCAAATGAGTAGACAAAGCGGTAAGAACCTCGATAAGTTTAAACGTCTTGATTGCACAAGGCTACCAAGTTTGGAACCGGCGTAAAAAAACCATGAGCATCCCCAACAGAAATATCAAGGCTCCCACTGGCAGCCAACTCATTTGCAAGAGCTGGCAAACCGAAGCCCCCCTGCGAATGCTGATGAACAACCTCGATCCTGATGTCGCAGAGCGGCCGGAGGATTTAGTGGTATACGGCGGTATTGGCCGAGCCGCTCGCAACTGGGACTGTTATGAAAAAATTATCGAGTCACTCAAACAGCTTGAGGTTGATCAGACGCTCCTTGTGCAATCGGGCAAACCGGTTGGAGTGTTCCAAACTCATTCAGACGCGCCGCGGGTATTGATTGCCAACAGCAACCTTGTTCCACACTGGGCCAATTGGGAGCACTTTCACAAGCTCGATCAGGCGGGTTTGATGATGTACGGTCAAATGACGGCCGGCTCTTGGATCTACATCGGCAGTCAAGGCATTGTCCAAGGAACCTATGAAACATTTGTGTCGATGAGTAAGGCACATTTTGAGGGCGATCTCTCGGGCAAATGGATTCTGACCGCCGGTCTTGGCGGGATGGGAGGTGCCCAACCGTTAGCGGCAACAATGGCGGGCGCCTCGTTGCTGGGAATTGAGTGTGACGAAACCCGAATCGACAAACGTTTGGAAACGGGCTATCTCGACAAGAAAGCGACTACCCTCGACCAAGCGATGGACATGATCGACTTGGCAACCGAATCGAATCAGCCAACTTCCATTGGTTTGCTAGGCAACGCGGCTGAACTTCTGCCGCTGATGGTAGAGCGGGGGATTCGTCCAGACGCTGTGACCGACCAGACATCTGCTCACGACCCGCTCAATGGATACCTCCCGGCGGGTTGGACTCTGGAAAAGGCTGCGAAGGCTCGCCTCGAGACCCCTGAGTCAATCGTTGCCGCTGCGAAGGCTTCGATGGCAATTCATGTCACAGCGATGCTTGAGTTTCAAAAGCTTGGCATTCCTGTTTTCGATTACGGAAACAACATTCGTCAGGTCGCTCTAGACGAAGGCGTGGAAAATGCATTTGATTTTCCAGGTTTTGTACCGGCCTACGTCCGCCCACTGTTTTGCCAAGGAATCGGGCCATTTAGATGGGCCGCACTTTCGGGAGATCCAGAAGACATCTACCGAACAGATGCCAAGGTCAAGGAACTCTTGCCGAACGATTTGCACCTACATCATTGGCTCGATATGGCCAAAGACCGAATTCAATTCCAAGGTTTACCCGCGCGTATCTGTTGGGTCGGTTTAGGTGATCGAGACCGTCTTGGGCTTGCGTTTAATGAAATGGTACGAAGCGGCGAACTCTCTGCGCCGGTTGTCGTCGGACGTGACCACTTGGACTCAGGATCCGTGGCCAGTCCTAACCGTGAGACAGAATCAATGAAAGACGGTTCAGATGCCGTTTCTGATTGGCCACTCCTTAATGCATTGTTAAATACCGCCAGTGGAGCGACTTGGGTTAGTCTGCATCATGGCGGAGGGGTTGGAATGGGATTCTCTCAACACAGCGGCGTGGTCATCGTTTGTGACGGAACAGAACAAGCAGACCATCGAATTAAGCGAGTGCTATTCAACGATCCAGCAACAGGTGTCATGCGTCACGCCGATGCAGGCTACGAACTGGCAACCGAGTGTGCCCAAAGAAACAACCTCAACCTTCCGATGGTTAACGAATCATGATGATCACACCCGGCCAATTGACGCACGATCAAATCCGCCAGTTTTATCGCTCATCCATTCCAGTTAAATTAGATGATTCGTGCTGGAGTCAGGTCGAAAATTCGCATTCCGTTGTTTTGAACTTAATGCAACAGGGCGAGACCATCTATGGCATCAACACCGGATTCGGCCTGCTGGCCAACAAACAAATCCCAGAATCGGATCTCGAGCAACTTCAACTTAATATCGTCCGCTCACACAGCGCCGGAGTCGGAGAGCTTCTTGACGATTCTGTTGTTCGCCTAGTCATGCTCTTAAAACTGGCCAGTCTTGCACGCGGATTTTCAGGCGTGAGACCGATCGTGATTCAAACTCTCATGGCGTGTCTCAATCAAGGCATCATTCCATGCATCCCCTCCAAAGGCTCAGTGGGAGCCAGTGGCGATTTAGCCCCCCTCGCACACATGAGCTTGGCACTGATTGGTGAAGGTGAAGTTCGAAACAACGGCGAGACCATGCCTGCAGCGGAGGCGTTGGCTCAAAATCAAATCAAACCCTTGAAACTTGGCCCCAAAGAAGGCCTGGCTCTGCTCAATGGAACGCAAGTCTCGACCGCCCTGGCTTTGGTCGGCCTTTATGACGCTCAGCAGTGCTTTGACGCGGCGATTGTGGCGGGCGCCATGTCGATTGATGCTGCGATGGGTAGCGACACGCCGTTCGACGAGAGAATTCATCAAGTGCGCAACCATCCAACTCAAATTGAATGCGCACGTCGATATCGCCATTTGCTCGATGGCAGCGAAATCCGCAATTCGCATCGCGACTGTAAACGCGTGCAAGATCCTTATTCACTTCGCTGTCAACCACAAGTCATGGGAGCCTGTTTGGAATTACTCAATCATGCCTCGCAAGTCTTAATTCGAGAAGCCAATTCGGTTTCGGATAATCCTTTGGTCTTTGAAAATGATCAGTCGATTCTATCTGGAGGTAACTTTCACGCAGAACCGGTTGCCATGGCCGCCGATGAAATCGCCATCGCTGTCGCAGAAATTGGCTCTTTGTCCGAGCGGAGGATCGCCTTGCTGATTGATCAACATTTAAGTGAATTGCCTCCCTTTCTCGTCAATGATGGCGGGCTTAACTCAGGCTTTATGATTCCTCAGGTTACCGCCGCTGCCCTGACCAGCGAAAACAAACATCTGGCATCACCTGCAAGCGTCGACAGCCTGCCCACGAGTGCGAACCAGGAAGACCACGTTAGCATGGCCACTTACGCGGCAAGACGACTTCAGAACATGAACGATAATGCTGCGACCATCGTGGCGATTGAATTCCTCGCCAGTGCCCAAGGGCTCGATTTTCGTTTGCCGCTTAAAACGAGCCCACGGCTGAAGGTCGTCCTTGATCGCATTCGTGTCTTGGTTCCGTTTTACGAGCAAGATCGTACATTTAGTTCACACATTGAATCAGTCAAAATGAACATTGTCTGCACGCCCCTGGATGCAGCCTAAACAGCCATCGACGCCAATCTCCGCTGAATTCCTAATCGGTTGCATCCCCCCCAAACATCAAAAACACACAACGCCAGGGGCAGCCACTGATCGAATCCAGCTGAGTCATTTCAGACTTGGCAAAGCTAACCGACCGTTTGAAGTCCACTGGCAATTCCATTGACTGACTGCAAAAGTGCATGACGAATTGCTTCGCTGTCAGCCCCCTCAGGATCAGCCCGCAATCGCTTCAAAAGCTCGACCTGAATGTAATTTAGTGGATCTACGTAGGGGTTTCGAACCCGAATGCTATGCTGGAGCCAAGGTTCAGCGTGTAGCAAATCCTCGCCCCCGGTAATCTGCAGGACATATTTTTTACTAAGTTCAAACTCGGCCAAAATATCTTGAAATACATCTTCCCCGACCTCACCTGCCAGCTGGGCATATAATTCGGAAATATGCATATCAGCTCGCCCCATCCCCAGATGAACATTGCTCATTAACGTTCGAAAAAACGGCCAGGTCCTGTGCATTTCAATCAGAGTTTCCAAACGTTCTTGAGAATCTCCTTCGGCGAGCCACTTTTCAATCGCCGTCCCGACGCCATACCAACTGGGCACATCAGTACGTGATTGAGTCCAAGCGAAGACCCAGGGAATCGCGCGGAGGTCATCCAAGGATTGAGTGGCGCGTCGGTGCGACGGTCGCGAACCGATATTGAGGTTTCCAATCTGGTCGATTGGCGACGCACTTTGAAAGTAATCCAAAAAGTCGGCTCGCTCGACGAGACTCCGATATTTCTCATAAGCTGATTGACTGAGTGAATCCATGACAGTCGACCAATGATCAATTTTCTCAAAAACTGGCCGCGTTCCAGTTGAACACAGGACCGCATGCAACAGTTGCTGCAAATGTCGGTGGGCGATTTCCGGCTCACTATAGCGAGAGCTAACCACCTCCCCCTGTTCCGTAATCCGAATACGCCCTCTTACCGATTCTGTTGGCTGTGCCAAAATTGCCCGATTCGTCGGTCCGCCGCCACGCCCCAGCGAGCCGCCGCGTCCATGAAACAATGTCAACATCACGTCGTGCTTGAGGCAAACCTCAGCCATGCGACGTTGAGCAGTGAACAGCATCCAGTTGGCCTGAAGATAGCCACCGTCTTTGTTGCTGTCACTGTACCCAATCATGAT
>JAQWLH010000268.1 GCA_029247405.1 Mariniblastus sp. | reverse complement strand
AACATCAAATTCACGATCTGTCCCATCCTCTACAGTGATCGTGCCAGAGTATGTCGCAGAACCTGTCGTGACGTCGAGCGTCTTGTTACCGCCGTCATTAATAATCGTCAACGCATTTGCAATGGTCAATCCATTAGCGATTTCCATCGTGCCGCTGCCCTGAATGCGATTATCATTCCCCAACGCGTTGGCATGATTCACGACTAGCCTGCCTGCGCCGACACTGAATCCAACGTTGGTGTTTGCAGCATTAAGAGTAAGCGTTCCACTGCCAAATTTGTCAAAACTTAATCCACTAACCACGCCGTCGAGATTAACGCTGCTGTCAACTGTAACGGTACGGTTGCCTGTCAAGTTCATGGCGCCTTCGAAAGTCAATTCGCCGGTGTTGACGGTGTCCCCTAAAAAAGCGGAATTACCTCCACCTGTGCCCAGCACTACGTCGTTGTGGATTGTTCTTGCCGTCGTTCCGTCAGAACTCAGTCTTGCGCCCAAAAACGTCAATGTGCCGGTACCCAAAGCGCTGCTCGTAACGGACCCAGCCGAGCCAACGGAGTCGACTCCTATTTGAACGACATTGGTTGATTGGTTCGCTGAATTTCCAATCGTCATTCCGCCGCTGAATGTGTTGGCACCCGAAAGCTTCAGAACACCGGTTCCCAGTTTGGTCAGGGATCGAGACGTTCCATCCTCATCGATCACGCCCGAGATCGTCAGGTTATGGTTCGTACCTGTGTTGATCGTTCGATTGCCCGTCAGCCGCAGCTGCAGATTGATCGTATCTTCAATCGAGCCTGATGATGCCAATGTTGTAATATCGCCATCGAGCCATACTCGATTGCCATTGAGAGTAAAGCTCTCGCCAGCCACGGTATTTCTAAAACCGATGCCCGTGACCGTTAGCGCATCGGCGGCAAAATCATTATTTGTAATTGTTTGTATTGTTCCAGCAAACTCGATCAATTCTGGTGTAATCGTGTCGGGTGCAGTATTTGTGTCCCAGTTGACACCCGTTGTCCAGTTGGCATCGGTTCCACCTCCGTCCCAAACAACATCGGCGTTTGCGAAATCGGCAAACGTCCACATGAACATGGAGAGGAGACAGACCTTGGTGCAAAAACGTCTAAAGTGTCTTGAAAAAATCATGATGTAGATCTTCAGGCCTCTTGGGGAGCAGAAAAGCCAAAATTGGGATGCGTATTATGAGCGGAATCGGTGACGAATCAAGTAAACTCACCAAAATCTATTGGAGCATGAGTTGCACCCACTATTAAACACCTCCGGCGAGGCATCCCCCCATATGGGCTAAAGGCTTTTCCCTTACGGGCTGGTTGCTCATTTGGCGTGTTTTCCGGTGGCCATTCGCTTGAACCAAGATGATTCTTTGTGATCTCCGAAAGCCAGGTTTTTGTTCGAGTTGGCGAACTACTGCTCAAGTGAATTGACGAAACCTTTGTCAGCGACTGCTTCAGGGATCTCAGGGCGTTGTTGTTCTGTCGTCATTTTCATAATTGCCTTTTAAACATCATTGCTTGCCGAATCCACAACATGGTGAGTCAAGAACGTTACGCTCCCATCCTCTTCAAGAGTCGCTTCCACGAACTTTACTTTCCTAACGACCTTCTTGACTAAGTTTCCGTACTGCAAAAGCAACTCGCAAAACCTGCGAGTTTGAAAATAGAGTTCCACGTCATCTGGATGTGTTTCAAAAATCAGATAGATGTCGAGTCCCGTAGCTCGGTCTAGCCCTTGAAGCTTACTCTTGTGGTCTGACTGAGACCTGAGTCTTTCGAACTGGTTCTCCGTACCAAGTTCTATTGCGTAAACGAGTGATTGGATAAATGCGAGAAACAGGTCAGTATCCGTTTTTGCTTTGACCTCGCCAACAATCAGAATTGGCTGTTTCTCAGTCTGGTTCACTAACAGCAAATCTAGACCGCCGTACCCTGAGGTGCCAACGCGCCCGTCGTCATTCACTGCATGATTGGTAGTCCTAAGTGGATTGATTTCGTAATCAATGAATCCGACGACCTCTGAAAAATGGAGCTCCCTTCCAGCTCGTAATCTTGCTTGCAGGCATTTTGCAAATTTCTCTCTGTTGTCCAGAAAACTATCAATCGCATGCTCAGGCTCTCGGTTGGGATGAAAGCCCTCATTCTCGTTGATGTATCGAGCAACGTGACCGATGCTCTGATCAATCATTTTTGATACCTTGCCGATTCGATTCGCCTTTCCAGGTTTAGGTTCCTTTGATAGATAGTTTGCCGTCGATTTGCGTAGTTCTTTCGTTCGCAGTAGCAACAGCGACTCATAAAAACGACGGAGTGAAGTCTGGGGCACGGGGACACGATCCGAACTTTCTTTGTCCACGACTGGTATGTTTGTTGAGAAGGTCTCGCCTTCATCGTTGAGCATCTTTAGATGTTCGAATATGCGGCTCCATTGAGCATCTTCCGAGCATTTGATTTTCAAGCTTATGTCAGAGGGGAGGAAACTGCTCAACTCTCCAAAATTGAAAGTTGGATTTGATTCCAGAAGCCCAGACAGTGTTGAGTTTTTCTGGCGCTCATCGAGTTCAAAATCTTGTGGACGCCAGTGGCTAGAAGTTGATTGGTGTAGCTTCGCAGTTTTAGTGCCAATGTTCAGATATCCCCAGCCATCTTCAAATTTGATAATCAGTTTTCCCACAGCTTTAAATTCCCCACCATTCTTTGTCATTTTTGAGTTCAACACGGTCAGACATCTTAACGAACCCATTCCTGTCTTGCAGGTGAATAGGAATGATTCTTGAATCTGGAAACGCCGCAATGAATCTTTCCAGTTCACGCACGGTTGCATGGCCTGAGGTATGAATGTGCTTGTGAGCGATTCGCAACGACTTGATCTTTCTGAGAAATTCAGGATCGCGTTTCAAATAGCCAGCCCATAGAGAAGAAATGCAGGTTGAGTCCAAGAGACAGTTTGCTTTCTCTAGTTCCCGCAGCATGCTAGGCCGAAAGATCATCACTGACGTAGATGCGGTATCAGCCAGCTTCTCTGGATAAATACGATTGGGATAGTAAGGCTTTGAAATATCGAAACGCTTCTCTCGTAGGATTCGAGACTTTTGGCTTCGTGGAAGAAACACATGAACATCTTTTGCGTCCGGGGATGGCACATCGGAAGAGCCTGATGCTCGCAGTACTTCTGCTGTGTACATGTCCAGAATCAATGCGCGACCGGTACGCTTTGCTGCTTCATAGGTTGAAATCACCCGATCAACATTTTGGCTTGAGCACCAAACCAATCCCATCCCCTTGGTTTTCTGAAACTCCGAAACAAAAGCATCTTCAACAGACTTTTCGTCTGGGAATGCAAAATCAGGATCTCGACCAATTTGAGTTCCTTCGCATATCAACACATCAATGTTTGAAGGTGGGGCACTGACCAAATTATCAAACAGATGGCTCTTTCTACCATGTGCTCGGATATCACCGCTGTAAAAAATTTGCTTCCCATCGACCTCGATCAAGAAACAAAAACTACCGAATGCGGAATGATCAATTGGAATCGGGGTCAGTTTAAATGGGCCAACTTGTCTCGTTTCATTCGCAACGAGTGGACTGGTTTCAACATTGCCGAGCGAAGGCAAGGGAGTGAAAAAATCACTTGCCGCGATGATGTTTTTTGCAGTTTCACCGATGAACACTTTGGTTGTTTGAGCAACTTGGTCCAACAGGCCATAATGATCAGGATGAGCATGGGAAATGAAAACACCAAGCAGATTCGTCGATGTGTTGAGCAAGCCATCAACGTCTGGCATCGAAGTTTCGCCTGCTAGCCTAAGCCCCAAATCAATCAGGATTCGTCCACCTGAGGCCGATTTAATTTCGACACAATTGCCACCAATTTCGTGGCATCCTCGATGAATTCTGCAACTTGTTTCTGTCAATTAATGTTCCTGTTGAAAGAAGTGACCCAACCTCATTTATCGTTATCGCTTGGACACGTCTGGTCACATTGATTCTGATTTTTCAAAAAACTTGCAAAGTTCTACAACAGGTTCATTTGCCAAAGAAAACAGGATTTGGGCCGTCATTACTTATCAACCAAGCTTCAGCACCATTGTTGAATACAAATTTGTGCTCGGCATTCAAACTGAATGGTAACGCCTCAAGCTTCCCAATGACAATCGCCTGCGATTCGGCAGCGTCTTGGATCATCCGTTAGCTCCAGCTTTTCTTTTGCCAGAAACGCTCCGGCGTTCTGGACTTCGTGGAGCAGTTGATGACAGTAGTTGCAACCGTGTTGAGGGAGTGGTCGCCAACTTCGGTTTTTGAAGTGCCGCAAACGATGACAAGCCGTGCTGAAAACCAGATCACGAACCTAGAGTTCGCTTGTTTTTTTTGCCTCATCTCAAATTAATTTTTGCGCTCGAAGGCACTCTACTTCATGATCTGGCTGATTCAAATCGCGATTGATGATGCCGGTCTCCACAATGGAATTTGATGTTATTGAATGAAAGTTTCCCATTTGACATCGTCATTGTGAGAGTGGGTGAATCCCATGGCCCGCTCCTCATTGACGGTCTCTACTGGTCGAAAGGCCATGACATAGGTCTTCCGCCAAATGTCAGAAGTATTGCCGCCTGATCCATGAATGATTCGTTCATCGTGAATCGTGATACTACCTCGCTTGACCGGAAGATAGATCGGAGAATCTGATTCTCGACTCTCCATCACCAAAGTGTGAGAATCGTCGCGATTTTGAGCCAAGTCATCCGACCCACTGTAGCTGACGGGGCGATGGACTCGCAATTCAGGCTCAGTGTTCGTTCCAGGGATAACGACGAGGCAGCCATTTTCGACATCAGAATCCGTCAAAGCGAGTGAAAAAGTTGCAGTCCAGGTGTTCTTCGTTTTAGGCCAATAGCCCAAGTCCTGATGCATTAAAAACTGAGCATTTTTTTTGCCCGGTTTTTTCGCCAGAAACTGGTCGTAGTCCATCACGGCATCGCCATCTGTATAAAGCTGGTTGGCAACATTCGATGCGATCTGATGAAAGATGTTGTTTTTTAGCTCGTTACAGTAGTGAGATGGTAACACTGCATTGACCAGTTGGAATTGCTCAACCGGCGTGCCGTATGGCTGGCTCATGTCGCAGAAGTCCCGTCCCATTCCTTCCTGCTTTCCAGCTACAAAGTGATCAAACCAACCGTCGAGCGTCGAGACTTCTACGTCTGTCATAAATTCGTCAAGAACAAGGTAGCCTTGCTCACGAAACTGAATTATTTCATCGTTAGTCAATTTGTAATTCATGCCATCGCGACGATGAGCTCCTGATTCAGGGTTAAATACTTTTTGCGGGTCTGATGATGAATTCATTGTTTTGTCCTTTTAGAATTTGTTCAATAGAAATTGAGTCTGAAGCGGTAGCGTCGAACTTTTAGTCGACGATGTCATGAATGACTTCGCCGTGAACATTAGTAAGGCGGCGGTCGGTTCCGTTTTGACGAAAGGTTAGTTGTTTGTGGTTCAACCCCAGTAAGTGAAGAATCGTTGCGTGAAAGTCATGCACATCAACCTTATTCTCAACTGCTTTGTACCCAAATTCATCCGTCGAACCGAAGGTGAATGGAGCTTTGACACCAGCACCCATGAGCCATGCGGTGAAGCCCTGTATGTTGTGATCGCGTCCGGCTGATTTGGAAGCCTGGATGGTTGGCATTCGCCCAAACTCGGTGCACCAAACAACCAGTGTGTCTTCTAGTAAGCCCCGCTGTTTTAAGTCCGAAAGAAGTGAAGCAGTTGGCTGATCAAAAATCATTCCGTGTTTGTTGTATTTCTTGACGAGATCCGAATGACCATCCCAGTTGTTTGCGCCTTCGCCGCCGGACTGGTACGCTCCGTTAAACAGTTGTACGAAGCGAACTCCTTTTTCCAATAATCGGCGGGCGAGAATACAATTGCGGGCGTAGGCAGCCTTCGTCGGATTCGAGGAATCATCTGCCCCATAAGTTTTCATGGTCGATTTGGATTCAGTCGAAAAATCCATGATTCCGGGGATACTCAGCTGCATTCTGGCGGCCAATTCGTAGCTGGCGATTCTCGCCGACAATTCGCTGTCGCCGGGGTATTGCTCAAGCTGATGGCGATTCATTGCTTGCAAATACTCTCGAACACGTTCATCCTTTTTTCGAGCCATTCCACGCGGCGGAGCCAAGTTTCGAAGTGGTTGAGTTGCATTGAATGCCGTGCCCTGAAATGCGGCGGGCAAGAATCCCGATCCCCAATTATCGACGCTGGCTTGGGGTTTTCCTCGCGGATCAGGGATTGCAACAAAGGCTGGTAGATCTTCGGCCTCAGTTCCCAAGGCCCAATTCATCCAAGAACCCACACTGGGGAATCCGCTAAGCGAGAAACCGGTCGACATAAAAGTTTCGGCAGGCCCGTGCGCAGCAGTCTTTCCAGACAAGGAGTGAATGAAGCACATGTCGTCGGCAAGTTGAGCAATGTTTGGAAACAAGTCGGAAATCATCTTTCCAGACTCTCCGCGCGGTTTAAAATCCCAATGGCTTTTTACCAGGTTCCCCTGTGATCCTTGAGAGGTAATCAAGTTTTCCGCACCCGGCATTGGCTGACCACTTCGCTTCAGCAATTCGGGTTTGTAATCAAATGTGTCTACATGGCTCACTGCCCCTGAGCAATAAATCACCAAAATGTTTTTTGCTTTTGCTTTAAAATGAGCTGGGCGGGCAGCGAAAGGCCGTTCTGGCGAAATCTGGGGACGGATAGGTTGGTCATCGTTGGCTAGCAATTTGTCATTGTGTAACAAACTCGTCAACGCGATTCCACTTAATCCTGTCAACGTCGAACTCAAGAATCCACGTCGGCTCTGATTTGTATTTCGCAACATGATATGACTTGACTGGAAAGTGATTGTGTGTGAAGTGATTACAGAATGAAGACAAACTCGTTTGAATTCAACAGAATGCGGCAATACTGAATGAGCCCAATTTGTTCGATCATTTCAATCGCCAACTCTGCCTCCGTCAGACTAGGCTCACGTCCAAAGCAAAGCTGATACGACTCGGTGACAATGGCAGTTTGATTCTTGCCTCCGGACTCCAGACGCTTGGCAAAGAACTCTGCTTGTTGAGCGACAAATTCACTGTTAAACAAGTTGAGAGCTTGAAGCGGCGTCGTTGATCGTGTTCGGACAGGTGTGCCCTGATTTCCCTCTGGACAATCGAATACACCAAAAACCGATTCGACTTCTTTGCGAACTCGAGTCATGTAGACCATTCGTCGCCAATCTGCCGGACCAAAGTCTTTTTTGGGAAAATAGTGCCGTACGAATTCATCGCCAACTTCAAACCCACTAAACCCGGGCCCGCCGATCGAGAGGTCCAGTTTGTTGGTAGTTGCCAAGATAGAATCACGAATCGCTTCAGCTTCCAAGCGATGGGGTGGGAATCGCCAAAGTAACTGCGTCGATGCGTCTTGTTTCAGCGCTTCGGCATTGGGTCGGCTGTCTTGCCGCCAAGTTTTCGATGTGAGAATAAGCCTGTGAATGTGCTTCACTGACCAGTCACTGTCGATGAACTCGGCTGCTAGATAATCGAGCAGTTCAGGATGACTGGGAGGGCTTCCATTGATTCCGAAATCATTGGGGGTGCTGACTAGTCCTTGACCAAAATGAAATTGCCAAATTCGATTGACCATCACACGCGCTGTCAGCGGGTTCTTGGGACTGCTAATCCATTTGGCAAATGCAGTTCGGCGTTGAGGACCAGTCGGACTGGCTGGCAGGAGAAGATCTCCAAGCAAGCTAATGGTATTTGGATCTACCCGTTCTTGGGGTGACATCGCATCACCACGGGAAAGTCGATAGGTAGGTTGCGGTGGCGAAAATGTTCCGACGTAGGCAGTCGAAGGTCTTGCAAGTCTCTTTTTCATCGAAAGCAGTGACTGATACGTTGCGTTCGCTGCCTTGCTTTCTGCTTCGGGGAGGTTGTCAAATGCGTAAGTCACGATCGGTTCGCTATCAGTGCGTCGTTGTCGTGAGTCCCCCACGGTAACCCAAGTTTGTTGATCAATCGAAACCTCAATTCGATAATCATTCACCAAACGATCAGCGATGGTGCCTGTTCGATCGCGCCCCCAAATGATGCGGTCAATTTTTGAGTCTTCGGCAAGTTTGATTTGCACCCACCCTTTGATTTCTTTTGAAATCCAACTGAAAGAGTTTCCGTACTTGCCATCATTGATT
Source organism: Mariniblastus sp. (assembly GCA_029247405.1). Classification (GTDB taxonomy): domain Bacteria; phylum Planctomycetota; class Planctomycetia; order Pirellulales; family Pirellulaceae; genus Mariniblastus. The sequence goes on along the minus strand of JAQWLH010000268.1, from coordinate 5,416 downwards.
TGTGACAAACGATGTCTCACATGGACAAAATCGCCGCCAGAAGTCGTGGTTGCGCCCTTGCTTGTTAGTGCCAAATTTTCGTCACCAGAAAAGATCTCCAATTCGTCAATGCACCCTCGTCCACCTCGGGTTCCATTGATCGTCAGTCGCACGAAACGAGCATTGATTGGCGTGAACGATTCGATGTTTTTGACGGCATTAACGGGGGCTTGCTTGGTCGATTTCGAGGCGTACGGTTCAAGGCGTTTTTCCGCTTGTGCAATCTCTGCCTTTGTTTTTGTTTGTTCGGTAATCCACTCGGGAGTCGCCGCAATGGATCCCAACCCATGGTTCACCCCTGAAAAAACCGCTTGGACCGAATAAAAGTCTTTTTGAGAGACCGGATCAAACTTGTGGTTGTGGCACCTTGCACAGCCAAGTGTGAGCCCGAGGAAGGTCGTGCCCGTCGTATTCAGGAAATCGGACACTTCGTTTTGAACGTTGTCTGCCTGACCTTTTTTGTTTTGTTCAACAACGACGTTGTGGGCCCCGGCAACAAGGTAGGCACTGCCAATGGGATCCATTTGATCGTCACCGGCTAATTGTTTATTTATAAACTGGTCATACGGCATATCATCATTGAAGGCTTTGATAACCCAGTCACGGTAACGCCAGGCACCGGGTCTTTCAGCGTTGACTTCGAAACCATCCGTTTCGCTAAAACGGATCAAATCCAGCCAGTTCACTGCAATGCGTTCGCCATAGTGCGGGCTTGCCAGGACTTGCTCAACCAATAGCTCCCACTTGTTCGATCGTTCGTCGGCTAAATAGTCACTGATTTGCTTTGGCGTCGGCGGAAACCCATGAAGGACAAGATAAAGCCTGCGAATGAGTCGTCGTTGCGACGCTTCGTCCGAGAATCTCAGTTGGCTATCCTTCAACCTCGATTCGATCAATGAGTCGATAGGGTTTGGGTGAAGAGTTTGGGGAGTCACGGGTTTTTGGATTGGCTGGAAGGACCAATGGTTTGATTTCTTGACCCTTGCTTCTTTGATGGCCTCGTCCCAGCCGACCGTGACACGAATCCATTTTCGAATCAACTCAATATCCGCGTCTGACAAGGGGTCATTTTCCAATGGCATGCGATGATCTTCGTCCTCGCTAAGCAGAAGCTGGACGAGATGGCTTTTAGTTGTGTCGTCACCGACCACCACTGTTGGTTCACCTGAGTTACCCCCGCGCATGACGTTGGCTAAAGTGTCGAGTCGAAGATCGCCTTTTTGCTCATCCTCGCCGTGGCAATAGATGCAGCTGTTTTCAAAAATTGGAAGGACCTCGTTATCAAACAAGACCTTTGCGTCCTCTCCTTCACTTGCCGACTTGATTTCCTTGATTCGGATATTTCGAAAACGGATCGCATGTGGGACACCATGATCCTGCAGGCCGATATACCCTTGGCGATTTCGATCCCTGATCGATGTTTCTGGTAGGTTAATGTTGATGACTTGAGTGCCGTTAACTTTGATCTGGATGCGTTCTCCAACGCATCGAATCACCATCTGATTCCACTCACCGGGTGGCTTCGCCATATTTTTTGATGGAGGAATGTCGGCCGGGATCACTCCACCGAGTGTGTGGCCATTCAAAGCTCCCTTCTGCGTGGAAGAATCGAAAACCTGAGCTTCGATACCGGTGTTGACTGGATTGTTCCGGTCGTCCACACGAAAATAGATGCCGCTATTGCCATGTTCGGGGTAGGCACATTCGACTCTCAATTCAAAATCTTTGTACTTTCTTTCGGTCCAAAGGTAGGAACCAAATCGCCCCCAGCCTTGTTCATGCTCACGAGGCTGGATCAACAGTGATCCATCGTCTTGTGGAAGCCAATTTCCTTGAGTCGTCCAGCCGGTAAGATCCCGTCCGTTGTAAAGATCGACGAATCCGTCTTCGGTGGAAGTCGAAGCTTCGTCTCTGGCCTCCGGTTGGGAGTTGGAAACGGGCGTTCCTTCCTGCGACCAGCAAGTCGCAATCATGAACAAAGTTACCAAGGTGATGAAAAAAGCAGATTTCAAAATCTGTCTTCCCACCTTCAGGGGGTCTGGGCTGTTATCATCAGTTGTTTGCATAGATCCTATTTTTTACAATGTTTTGGATGGTGTCTACACAATTACGACCTAATGTCGATACTATTGTTCTATCCAGGTATTTGTTGTCGATGCTTAATATCGTTCGTTGATGAATCAATTTATTCGCCTGGATAGGCTAGAGAATTGGAGCCTTGTGAGTATCAATCATGAATCAATTGAGAGTCTCCAAAGCGAGTGCTTTCGCGTCTTGAGATGGGACAAAGATGTTAACGCTGTTGAGGTATTTGACTGTCAGCGCGGATGCTTTGTTGCGTTACAAGGAGTTGGCAGTCAATGGCATCGACACCCAGAAGTTGAGATTACCCTGATCAGGTCAGGAAGTGGAATTCGCGTGGTTGGCGATAAATCCAGTTTGATTCCAACATCGGAGAGTCTTGTGATTCTGGGGCGAGGCTTGCCTCACTATTGGAAATTTAAAGATACTTCTTCAGGGATATGCGTACAATTCAACGATCTCCGTCTGCTTCGGTTGCTGGCTGAACAGCCGCGTATTGAGGTGAGAGGTTTTATCAACCGGGCATCCTTTGGCTTGGAGTTTGGCGCCAAAGTACGCGGCGATGCAGTTGAGCTAATGCGAGAATTGTCAGCGGTCTCTAAAGGTAGAAGTCGTCTGGAAAACTTTGGCCTCTTCCTTCAGCTAATCGGTCAGTTGTCAAATACCGATCCAAATTCCGCTCGACAAATTTCTTCCATACGATTTGACGGTGCGTTCAACGAGGACAAGTATTGCGAAATGCAAAAAGCAGTGGACTGGATAATGTCCAATTATCAATCCGAAATTCGATTGGCGGATGTGTTGGACTTGGTTCAAATGAGCAAAACAAGTTTTAGTCGTCACTTTGCAAAATTCACCGGATTGAGTTTCAGTAAATTTGTCAATGCAACTCGCATTTCAAATGCCTGTTTGCTTCTCCATTCGACAGAGCGTTCGATAACCGAGATTGCGGCAGAATCCGGGTTCTCGAACTTGTCGAACTTCAACCGACTGTTCCGTCAAAGCAAAAGGATTTCTCCTTCCCAATACAAGATAGAACAGGTTCTAGCGTGCCGTCGTTAATGGAGTATTCATGGGCTAACTGCGATATCCCCAATACGGTGAAAAGAGCCGCCGCACGATGAGCGACTCTTGGACCACTCTTGGACCACTCTACTCAATGCTTAGGGTAACTCCATCGAGTATGACGGCAACGAAGATCTCGTGCTTAAGCAAAATGGAAGTTCGCGTGCCGCAGCACCTGGGAGCTGCTGGTCTCACCTGCGAGCCATTTAGTACAGAGACAGATCTTTCGTTTCACGCACTGTCGCCAATACAAAACAGGAAAAGAGCGTGTTTGGAGATCTGGCAGCGTTTGCCAATGGTGGTTGAACTGTTGTCTATCTCGGTGGTGGAGGCCAGCGATTCGGTTTTGGCAAACCCTTGAGTTCGCCAAACTACTTGCCGGTCAAGTGCGGCGTCCAGCAAGCACGCGGCACTTGGGCGCCCATTACACATTTGCTGCAAGAACATCTGATTTTCAAAGGGCTACCCTCCAACCAAATGATGGGGTCGGTCTACGAAAATATTTGGGCAGAGCAAAGCCTCATCGGCACGGGTGGAGAGATTGTTGCGGGCTGTATCGGTTTCGAATGGTTCCCGGAATATGATCGCCGTAGACGTCATTACTAGGGTCCCGGCGACACGTGGTATGGAAGTGATGTGGCGGTTTTACCGATCGGCAAAGGTCGCTGCATTCTGTCTCAACTTCGCCTGATTAACTTTCTTGACAAAGTTCCAGTCGCTGACAGGATTCTTTACAATCTCGTCGAGTATGCTTCCTCACCAGAAAATTGATCACCCCAAGAGGTACTCATCATGAGTCGATATTCTATTTCCCGATGGCTGGGTATCATCCTTGCTTGTTTCGCGATGCCCGTCCACGCACAGCAGGAGAACGATGCAAAGTTCGTGGAGCTATTAAAATCAGTGAAGACCGACCATCCGCGTTTGCTCTTTACAAAGGAAATGGAACGAACATTGCGAGATGTGATCGTTTCGGACCCGTTGCTACAACGTCTCGTCAAGCAAAATGTAGTCAATGCCGAAGCGATGTTGACGGATAAACCAATTCGTTACCACATTCCTGACGGAAAACGACTGCTAAGTGAGTCGCGGAAGTGCATCGATCGCGTAACAGCGTTGGCGATGGCATTCCGCTGGACTGGCGATAAGAGGTTTGCCACTGCGGCTACGCAGGAAATGCTGATTGCGGCGCGATTCAAAGACTGGAACCCGTCGCATTTTTTGGACACGGCTGAAATGACAACGGCGCTCGCGATCGGTTATGACTGGTTGTACGACGTCATCGGGTCAAAAGATCGAATGGAGATTCGCGAGGCGATCGTTCGGATGGGATTGAAGCAAGGTCTGCGGGTTTACGAAGAAAGAGGTTGGTGGACGACTCGTGATAATAACTGGAACCAGGTATGCAATGGTGGGATGCTGATGGGAGCCCTTGCCATTGCCGAAGACGAACCTGAGTTTGCCGCCCAGATTTTGGCCCGCGCACTCCAGAGTATCCCTCACGGTTTGCGGCCTTATGCACCCGAGGGGGCCTATCCCGAGGGCCCCGCGTACTGGCAGTATGGCACGACCTATACCTGCCTAACGATCCAAGCACTTTCGACAGCCCTCGGCAACGACTTCGGGCTTTCAAAGGCTCCGGGACTAGACGTGACCGGTAACTACCGCATGCACACTCTTGGTCCGACCGGTTTGTATTTTAACTATGCTGATGCTGGATCGAACTCGGGATTGAGTTCGGCCATGTGGATCCTGGCACAAACTTACGATAACCAGACCTACGTCCGTTGGCATACTCAACGGTTAAGCGAGGAAATGAAAGATCCCATTGAGAACCTAAAGCCCCAGTACTTTGGGCGTTTTTTCGCGCTTGAGATCGCCTTCTACTCAAAGACCGTTGTTGATGACAAAAAAATGGTTCCGGCTTTGGACTCGATCTTTCGCGGTCAACAGGATGTCGCCACGATGAGAGGAGCTTGGAATGACCCCGCCGCGACCTACGTGGGGTTCAAGGGGGGAGATAATCGTTCCAATCACGGTCACATGGACATTGGCTCGTTTGTATTTGACTCAGGGGGCGTCCGCTGGGCCGTTGACCTGGGGTCGGACAATTATAATCTCCCGGGCTATTTCGGAGGCAAACGGTGGTCCTACTTCCGCTTGAATAATCGCAGCCACAATGTGCTGGTGATTGATGGCAAGCTTCAAAATCCAAAGGCCGTCAGCCGCA
>JAQWLH010000260.1 GCA_029247405.1 Mariniblastus sp. | reverse complement strand
ACGCGTGGCAAGGACATTGGTAAAACATTCACTGTCACCGAGAAGAAAATTACGATCGGTAGAGACTTTTCCAATTCCATTCGATTGGAAGACGTTGAAGTTTCGCGCCTGCATTGTTCAATCCTATTTGAAGCGGACAAGGTCACCCTGGTGGACGAGGGGAGTTCGAACGGAACCTTTGTCAATGGAGTATTGGTCGGTCAGTCTCCACTGGTCCGGGGCGACAAGATTCAAGTTGGCAAAACTCAGATCATTTTCGACAGTTTTTTACAAATTCGGACTGATCCCGATAATGCTTCGCCGGCGACAGCATCACCGACACGTGTCATCCCTTCGTCGCATGAAGCAACTCGATTTGGGGAAAGCGGAAACGAAACGCGGCCGATCAGTTTGAAGCTTGATACTGATCACGAATCGACTTACGAAAAGTTGGCAGCCAAGGCAGGCACACAGGAAGCTGGACGTCAATTCGTCCAGGTTAAAAACGACTTGAGATTTGTGTATCGCGCTTCATTAGCGACAACTCGGACGTTGGATACACCGCAAATGCTTCGAGAGTTGATGGGGCTGATTTTTGATTGGGTCGAAGCCGATCGTGGTTGTGTTTTTTTGAAGGAGCCCAACCAGAATAAATTTACCATCAAATACGTTAAGGATCGGCACGAAGGAAACTCGGCGCGGAGTCCTTCTCCAGAAGTGCCCAACATAAAAATCAATAAGTCCGTTGTTGAATATGTGATCCGGGAAAAAGTGGGGATCATTAGTCCCCCTAATGTCACCGACGTGCGTTTGAAGTCCAAAGGTTCCACGATTCACCCACTGATCGGTGAAGTCATGTGTGTGCCGATCGAGTGTCGTGGTGAACTGTTTGGATTGCTGTATGTCGACACGATTGCGAACGCCTATTCAGATTCAAATTCACGTTTCAGTATGGACCATTTGCGATTGATGTTGACCATCGCACACCAAGCTGCGGTCTCAATTGAAAACGAAGGGTATTACCGGGCGATCATTGAAAGGGAGCGACATTCGGCGGTTGCGGAATTAACGGGGGTGATGTCACATCGGATTAACAACATCCTTCAGGGGCTCAACGGCGGATCGCATTTACTGCAATCAGGATTGGATCAAAGCGACTTGGAGCTGTGTCGCAAGGGCTGGGAGATCGCACAAAAGAATCAGGGGCAAATCTCAAATTTAGTAATCGACTTGTTGTTGCTCAGCAAACCGCTCGAGTTGGCGCCACGTTCCAGTGATGTTGCCGAGATCATTGAGGTCGCGATCGACAATTCGCGGTGTGAGTTAACCGCTGCGGGGATGAAATGTCACTTTAAGCCCGATCCGGGCAGTTGGAATTTTCTAGTTGATCAGGAACTGCTAACGACAGGATTAGAGAACTTGATCCGGTTGGCGATTCAAGGCTGTGCCAAAGAAAATCCAAAATTGCCGATTGAAATTCAAATGAGTCGTGTAGGCCAGACTTTCGAAATACGAATCCATTACCGTGGTCTTGCGATTTGTCGCGAGAATTCGCTTGTGGCGTCGTTTAACGAGACGGTTGATTCAGCCACGCCTCCCTTTCAAAGCGCAAGCCTTAATGGTGGGATCGAGCTCGCTGTTGGGGAAAAAATCGTTTCGGGGCATAACGGAACCGTCGAATTGTCGAAGCATCCCGAAGTAAATCAAATCACTGTCCGGCTTCCTGTCCGCATGCCAATTGTCATCTGATTGACGCAGCCGTGAGGCTGAGGGGCAGGTTTTGTTGCAGATAAGAGGGCATTGCTCTTGTCGCCATCGCTTTTGCACGGATCTGAGTGATTTCTTCATTCATTCTGCCAACCTAAGTATCGACGCGTCAGTGGTTTGCGAAGAATTGAAAAACTGAGGGGATCCTTTACTTCTTCACCAATTGGTTGCGTCTGACTAATCGTCACAAACCGAATTTTTGTTTCGGATCCACAATGACAATTAGGAGAAAAATAATATTTGGAATTTGATTCGAAGTTTCTTTGCGGTTTCCAACGCTTGTGACGGTTTGATGGCAAGTTTGACGGTCAGCGAAGGCAAACTTTGTCGCTGGTTCTAGAAGTGATCTTTGGGAAAACGATACCACTACCCGAACGCTTGCGGTTTGGGCGATACCTTTTTTACCAACTTAATTTGGTGCGATCGTTTGGTGCTTACCAGCTAGCGACTTGGTGTGTTCGATTCAAATTGATGAATTCGAGCTGGATGGATAGAATAAGCTCTGCCCGTGAAGCCAAGATTTTTTAGGAAGAAATGATCTGGTCCGTTCGCGGATACGGGTTGATACGAGTCAAGGAGGATCGGATGCAGCGAGGATGTTGGACGTTGTTCTCAGGTATCGTTGTCACTACATCCATGGTGATGGGTAGCAATTCGACGAACTGTATATGTATTGGGCAGGAAAAAGTTGTAGATGATCAGTCGGATAAAAAGACGACTGAGCCTGTGTTCCGGGTTTCTAAACTTGTAAATGTCTCTGAAAAATCAAATGGATCGGCGGGCAAAACGTCGAATCCGGTCCAAGAAAAGTCTGGCGGTGGTACTCGGGTTGCTGCGTCCAGTAATTTAGCTCCCAATAATATTTTACCTGGTTCTGGCTCTGCAAAGTCAACGCCTGAGGGCAAGGCTCGGACAGCCGAAAGGGAGCTTGGCAATGCTTCGCCCGCTCCTGCAGAGGTTTCTGCCAAAGCGGCCTCGATGGCCAAAGCACCCGCGACCACTGCCGCTCCGCACCCGCTTGATCGTGCGGTAGAGACCGCCAACGACGTGTTGGAGGGAATGCGACATGAGGTCCGTGACTACACCGCGATCCTCTCGAAACGAGAGCAGGTTGCTGGAGCCTTGAGTCCTACTAGTTACATGAATGTAAAGATTCGATGCCCACGAACTGCTGAAGACGGAACAAAAAGCCCTTTCAGTATCTACATGAAGTTTCTGAAACCGCGTGAGGCGGCGGGTCGTGAGGTAATTTGGGTTGACGGTCAAAACGAAAGTAAGATTATCGCTCATGAGGCAGGCGGTCTGCTAGGTAAGCGGAGGTTCTACCTCAACCCAACTGGCTTTATGGCCATGAAAGGGCAAAAGTACCCGATCTACGATGCGGGGATCGAAAACTTAGTGATCAAACTGATTGAAAAAGCTGAGCGGGATCGTGCCGCTGGGCCTTGCACCGTTAACTACCGGGATAATGGTGAAGTCAACCGTCGTGCTTGCCACGTCATTGAGTTGCTGCACGAGGAAAAGCGTGAGCCTTATGAATTTTACAAAGCTCAGGTTTTCATTGATCAGGAATTAAACCTACCTGTTCGCTACGCCGCTTACGATTGGCCAGAGTCGCCGGGTGCAAAACCTGAGTTGCTCGAAAGTTTTACCTATTACAACATCAAGGTTAATGTAGGTTTGACAGCTGCCGATTTCGATCCAAGCAACAAAGCTTACGAGTATCCGAGTCGCTAAGAGTTATGACTCGCGGACAATTTCAACTGTATCAGACGCCACCGACTCTATCGGTGGCGTCTTTTTTTGGAATCTTCGTGAATAATAACAATTGCGGTAATCGGAGTAAAAACAAACCTCTATAATTTACTCAGTACAGATTTGAGTTCCCGCTGCGTTCCCCGAGACCACAATGCCGCCAAGAAATTTGCTCGTTATTGCGTTGACAGTTGTCATTTCATTGGCATGTTATTCGGCAGCCTCAAAAAACAAATATGCCAACTTGTTTGCGGAGGCGATGGAAGTGATTGACCAGCAGTCACTTCGACAAGTATCTCGAGAGCGGCTTTTTGTCTCGGCCATGGAGGGGATGTTAACGGATCTTGATGAACATTCGATGTACATCTCGGGGGAAATGTTTCAAGTTTTCGACGAGGACATGCGGCAGGAGTTTGGAGGTGTCGGAATGTATGTTGAGATGGATCCGCGGACCAAAAATTTGGTGGTTTTAGCTCCGATGCCTGGAACTCCAGCGTTCGACGCTGGAATGAAGGCTGGAGATCAGGTTCTGACGATTGATGGCGTGGAAACGAACACCAGCGACCGCCGTGATGCGATTAAATTGTTGCGCGGGCCAATTGGTGAGAAGGTTGAGCTAAAAATTGAACGAGGTCAACAAGAGTTGACAAAGATGCTTTCGCGAGCCGTTATTGCAGTTCCCAGTGTGCTCGGCGATTTTCGATCACGAAATGGCGATTGGCAATTTGTTGTCAAAGACACTCCGAGAGTTGGTTACATTCGTTTGACTCAATTCGGAGAAAAGTCGGCGATTGAAATTCGTGAAGCTTTGCGAGGCATCGGCGGCGAAATTGACGGCTTGGTGCTAGATCTCCGCAATAACTCGGGCGGGCTTCTCGATGTTGCCGTCCAGATTTGTGATATGTTTTTGCCTACCGATCTTCCAATCGTGCGAACATTGGGCCGAGGTAAAGTGGTCTTAGAGGAGCGTTTTTCTTCGAGTGCGTTAGAGCTTAATCCTGCGGTTCCAATCTGTGTTCTAGTGAATCGGAATTCGGCTAGTGCCAGCGAGATTGTTGCAGGGTGTCTCCAAGATCATCGTCGGGCAATCGTGATTGGCGAGCAGACGTGGGGAAAAGGGACTGTTCAGAACGTGATTCCCATTCAGCGTGGCGAAAGTGCGTTAAAGCTAACCACGGCCAGTTATTGGCGACCGAGTGGCAAGAGCATTGATCGAAACGATGAGATTTCAAAGCAAACCAAGACTTGGGGAGTTCAGCCAGATCAGGGGTTCGAGATAGAACTGACCGAACAGCAACTTTTCGACAACATGAGACAGCGTAACCTAAACGACTTGCGGGGGCTCCTGTCGCCTGAGGAGTCAGAATTAATTGACCAGATCAGGGTCTACACCCCCCGCGACGAAGAGTCCCCAGACGAAGTCCCAGGCCCAGACGATGCAGCTAATCCAACTGGAGCTGACAAAGCGGCGCCAAGCGTTGACCGAGCACTTCAACGTGCCGTTGACTACATTAAATCATTGTTAGAGCGCGACCAGGTTGCTGCATAGTTTGATTTGTTGCCGGGCTTTCATGAGTCGGCTGGATTATCGGGCAGTTGACAGTAATTTGGCATAAACCGACAATGGAATCTTATTCAACGATATCAAGATCGAACCTCCGTTAAGCAGACATAATGAGCTCAAAATTTAATTCGTTTGGCGCACGCGATACCTTTTCAGTAGCTGGCCAAGACATCGGCCTTTTTCGACTTTCGACACTTCAGGCCAACGGCATGGGGCAGATTGACCGTCTTCCTTATTCTATTCGGGTCCTGCTTGAATCGGTTTTGCGTAATTGTGACGGGGCGACAGTCACTGAAGAGGATGTAAACAGTTTGGCGACTTGGAATGCGAGTTCCCCTGCCAAGGTCGAGATTCCCTACAAGCCGGCTCGGGTCGTGCTGCAGGATTTTACTGGAGTTCCGGCCGTTGTCGATTTAGCAGCAATGCGTTCTGCGATGAGTCGGCTCGGTGGTGATCCAAAGAAAATCAATCCGTTAATCCCGGTTGACTTGGTCATTGATCATTCGGTTCAGGTCGACCAGTTTGGCAGTCAATCTGCATTAGCGCTCAATGTTGAATTGGAATTCAAGCGAAATCGCGAGAGGTACGAATTCCTGCGCTGGGGGCAAAAGTCGTTTGATAACTTTCGTGTTGTTCCGCCAAATGTTGGGATTGTCCATCAAGTCAATCTCGAGTTTCTCGCCAAATGTGTTTTCGTTCGTGAAGATCAGGATGGGCCGATTGCGGTCCCTGATACTCTTGTGGGTACAGATAGCCATACAACGATGATCAATGGGCTTGGCGTCCTTGGTTGGGGCGTGGGTGGGATTGAAGCCGAGGCTGCCATGCTTGGTCAGCCGATTTATATGTTGCTCCCCGAGGTCGTGGGTTTTGAGTTAGTCGGCAATCTGGCCGCCGGCACAACTGCCACTGACTTGGTACTGACGGCGACTCAGCAACTTCGTGAGGCAGGTGTCGTTGGCAAGTTTGTCGAGTTTTTCGGTGATGGCGTTTCGAATATGTCTTTAGCTGATCGAGCGACGCTTGCGAATATGGCTCCTGAGTACGGCGCCACCATGGGGTTTTTTCCAATCGATGGCGTTACATTGGACTTTCTCAGTCGGACCGGTCGCACCGCCGAAGAAGTCGCTCTAGTTGAAGCATTTACAAAAGAGCAGGGGTTGTTCCGTACCGCAGACTCGCCCACACCGACTTTCACGCGGACGTTAAAGCTTGACATGTCAACTGTTGAGCCTTCTTTGGCGGGTCCCAAACGTCCCCAAGATCGGATTGCTCTCTCGGGAATGAAAAAGTCCTTTAATGATTCGCTTTCCGCACCCGTTGGGCATTCCGGCTTTGGGTTAGAACCATCATCGCTTCAAAATTCTGCCAAAGTTGAAAACAACGGCCACTCATCAGAAATCAGTCATGGTGCAGTGGTGATTGCAGCAATCACCAGTTGCACCAACACCAGTAATCCGTCGGTCATGATCGCGGCTGGGTTGTTAGCCCAAAAGGCAGCTGAGCGGGGCCTTACCGTTCCGCAGCATGTGAAGACCAGTTTGGCCCCCGGCTCGCGTGTCGTGACGGACTACTTGGATAAATCAGGTTTGACCAAGTCGCTTGAGGAACTCGGGTTTCATACTGTCGGTTACGGCTGCACTTCCTGCATTGGTAATAGCGGACCTCTTCCTGAACCTGTCTCCAATGCCATTACGACGGGCGAGTTGGTCGCCTCAAGCGTCTTGAGTGGAAATCGAAACTTCGAGGGTCGCGTTAATCCGATGACCAAGGCGAATTATCTTGCCAGCCCGCCGTTGGTTGTTGCTTATGCCTTAGCAGGCACGACCGATATCGATTTGACACGTGAACCACTCGGCGAGGGAACCGATGGCGAAGTCTTTTTGAAAGATGTCTGGCCGACGCAAGAGGAAGTCCAGTCGGTCATGGAAGAGAACGTCACGGCTGACATGTTCCAAAATCAATACTCCAACGCCTTTGAGTCAAATGAGATCTGGAATCAGATTGAGACCGGTGATGGTGATTTATATGAATGGTCTGGTGAAAGCACCTACATTCAGGAACCTCCATTTCTTGCCCAAATGACACCGGAGGTGACTCCGATTCAGCCGATCGTTGGGGCGAAATGCCTCGCCTTGTTGGGCGATACGGTAACGACTGACCACATTTCTCCGGCCGGTGCGATCGCAAAAGACGGACCTGCAGGGAAATATCTTCAGGATAACAATGTGTCGCCTCGTGACTTTAACAGTTTCGGATCCCGTCGGGGGAATGACCGGGTCATGGTACGCGGCACATTTGCCAACATTCGGATTAGAAATCTTTTAGCGCCCGGTACTGAGGGTGGAGTAACCACGTACATTCCATCGGGCGAGCAGATGTCAATCTACGACGCTTCGATGAAGTATCAAGAAGAGGGCACTCCCCTAATCGTGCTTGCCGGAACGGAGTACGGAACAGGAAGTAGCCGAGATTGGGCCGCCAAGGGAACGATGATGCTCGGCGTCAAAGCGGTAATTGCGGCAACCTACGAGCGAATTCATCGCAGCAATCTTGTTGGTATGGGGATTCTGCCATTGGAATTTGCGGATGGCGAAAATTGGAAGTCGGTTGGCCTTGAGGGGAATGAAACTTTCGACATCGCGGGTTTGGGCGACGAATTGGCGCCACGATCCTCAGTAAAAGTCGTAGCCACCAAGCAGGATGGGACCAAGTTGGAGTTTGAAGCTGTAGTTCGAATCGACACTCCCGTTGAAATGGACTACTACCGAAATGGCGGTATTTTGCAGACGGTTCTTAGAAACTTGCTCTAGGTCGGGGCTTTTAGGGACTAGATGTGATTGAATTTCAGAAAATTCAAAAAACCCTCGATTTATGAGCTAGTCTTCCGGTGACTCTTATTGAAGCGGGATCTTTTTGCTGAAAAAAACGTATTATTACTGATAAGTGCCGGTTTTCCTTTCATGATCAAGTTTCTATCACAGCAGTATCAGAAACCAGCCAGCGGTCCTCTATCCGGTATAGATGCCCGCCGGAAGTCCTCGGCGAAACGTCGAAATCCTCGTATTTGCATGACGTGTTTTTCGTGTAATCGAAAAGAAAATCACTCGCCTTGTTATCGCCGCCGGTGGTTTTATTCGTTCTTGGTCGGATTGACATTTGGATTGAGTCTGATTTTTGGCAGGTTTTATTGTCAATGCTGTGGCTCGAATCGGTGGATGCGTTTCGATTTCTTAAATCATCGAGCTTGGTTTCGAAAGGCTCGTCAAGGCTCACGATTTGGTGGCAAAGGGTATCATTAAGTCGTAGCAGTTCTCCGCTCTAACAGCGTTGGTTCGGCCGTTTTTGTCGTGCTGCTAGCGGTTTTTGGGTTCTGTTTTCATGTCATCGGAAACGTTATTGCTTGTGGGATTATCGTTTTTCAGTTCGATCTTGCCGCACGTTCGCCCGTCACTTACAACTTCTCTCCTGAGCAAAGTTTCGGCAGGGAAGTCAAAACATGGGCAAAACTCAAATCGACATTGTGATTCCAGTTTTCAATGAAATTGAAATCATGGATCAACTACACTCTCGCGTCGTCAACGCTTGTGAAAAAACGCAGCTTCGCTATCGAATTATCTATGTCGACGATGGCAGTCATGATGGAACCCCGCAATGGATCAACCGGTTCGCAATCGGTGGGTCAAACTCCATGGACAGAAGTTCATCAGTCGAGCGTGCGGAGTTAGACTCAACAAGTGTGCTTGAATTGAGTGTTCATCAAGATCACATAGAGACAAGATCACCTCATGGTTCTGTGACTTTGCTCAATTTGTCTCGGAATTTCGGACAGCCGGCTGCAATCCTCGCGGGATTAACGCACTCGCAAGGCGATTCTGTGGTGATCATGGATGGAGACCTTCAAGATCCCCCTGAGCTGATTCCGGAAATGGTTGAGAAATGGCAAATGGGTGACGAGGTTGTGATTGCTCAAAGAACAAGTCGGAAGGAAACTTTTGGGCGCGGATTGGCCTTTAAGCTGTTTCACCGATGTTTTCGGTACCTCTCTGATTCAAATATTCCTCCCAACACGGGTACATTTTGTTTGCTGGATCGAAAGGCTGCAAATTCAATTATTGAACTGCCCGAGTCGCACCGATTCTTTCCAGGCTTGCGTGCTTGGGTTGGATTCAATCAATCAATGATTCAGTTTTCGCGACCGCCTCGTGCAGGTGGTGAGCCCAAACAATCATTTTTCAAATTCTCAGCTATGCATTGGATGCCGTATTTGGATATTCATTCAAACCGTTGAGATTGTTGACGGGCGTTGGTACAAGTGTCTGCGTCATGGCATTTATGTTTGCGGCCTGGTTTGCTTTCAAGCGAATTGCAGGTTGGGAGACTGCCTCGATGGGATTTACCACGATCACCTGCACAATTATCGCACTAGGCGGGTTTCAATTAATTGGGATGGGAATTCTCGGCGAGTACATTGGGCGAATCTATGACGAGGTTAAACAGCGTCCTCAGTACATCGTTTCTCAGCAGTCTCATTCGGATAGATTGTCAGCCAAAATGGCTCCATCGAATTCTGATTCGCGCCGGCTTGTTGGCTAATTGTCAAAGAACTGAACCTCGGAAAGCCAAACGTGAAGGAAGTCTCTGTCGAGTTAGTCAATCGCTCCGGAAGTCGGAAAGCTGTTTCTGCAAATGTGAGTGACGCAACCAACGGAGTGGGAACATCATCCAACCTCGTGTGGGGTGCGTTAGTATTGTTGATTGCCTGCTTTCTGCTGGGCATGTTTGCATGCGAACTTAACCAGCAGCTATATCAGCACCGCGCTCCTTTTTACGATTCGCTCAGTTACAACGAGAAAATGTTTCGTGTAATGACGACAGGACGCGAGTCAGGATTCGCGGACGCGATGGAGTGGGCATGCTTTACCAACAACACCAACTGTTTGCCGTTCATCATTGGTGCGGCTATCGCAAAGCTGGTGGAGCCAAGTCGACTGGTTGGGGTTTGGATCCAAACCGGCCTGTTTTTCAGTTTTCTGGTCAGTCTACTTTATTATCTGGTTCGAATTCGGCAGTTATCGGTGCAAACCTCGCTTGCAGGCTGCTTGGCGTTTTTATGTGCCCGTTGTCTTTTTTTGCAAAATGGTGGGCTCTCTGATTTTCGGATGGATTTGAGTTTATTCATCGGGTTTGCGATGACCAGTGTTTGGTTTCTGACTGCGATGGACGCGCCCAAGCCCAAACACTTTTTGATGGTTGGAATCTCTGCGGCGATTTGTTGTCTTTTTCGAGCGACGGCCCCCATTTATTTTTTGTTTTCCTTGGGGCCCCTGTTGGCCTTTGAGCTTTTGCCTGTTGATCAGAGAAAGCAAAAGTTGATGGGGATTCTCATTGCGACATTGGCAGTTGTTTTATTGGCGGGTTGGTTCTTCGCGATCAATTTTGAGTTCCTGAGGTATTACTATTTTGAATGGAATACCGATGCCAACGCTAAAATACCCTTCACCGATGCGTTGCAGCACTGGAATACTGCTCAGGGCAGTGTTGGCGAACCACTGGCTTTCATGATTATTTGCTGGGGCGTCACTGCTTTATTGGTAACGCGAAAATCTCAAAGTATCGGTAAATGGATGGGCACTGCCATTCGACATCGTGAAGTCGATTGGAGGATTGCGTGGCTTGGTTTATCTCCAGTGGTGCTGATGGTCGCACGTCGAGCGGGATTAAATCCGTTTGTGTCCATGCCGGCCGTGTTCGGTTTGATTTTATTTTTTACGCTCCCGTGTCTCACGCAGATGGACCGCCTAAATGACAAATTCTTAAAACGATTTTGCTGGGGCGCTCTATTGGTTACTTTGGTCATGAGCTCGGCCCGAGGATGGTCAAGGCACACGCGGGTTCAATTTGATTCAATGGGCGCATCCCATCAATTGGTTGAGACGATTTTGAAGGACGCCAAGGCTCAAGGGCTTCAGGAAGTTACCTTTTCGGTTGCTCAAATCACTGATTTGGACGCCAATATTTTGTACTCAACCCTCTTGTTTGATTGGCCCGATGCTTCCGCAGGCATGGAGGGGGTGACAATTGACGGAGTCCGTATTCGGCGGATTGCAGCATTTGCTTATCCGGCCGAGGCTGACTGGAAACGCATTCCGGGTGGCGATGATGAAAGCAAAATACAGGAACTTGTTGCCGACTCTGACCAACGAGTTGACTATTTAATTATTGCCGATGACGCGACCGCCCAGAAAATTCCGAAAACGATGGGACACAACGTCGTCAACCGTCACCTCGTGCGAATACGCGAATTGGTGACGCAAAATCCGAACTGGGTGCCCATTCAGCTAGAAATTCACGCGACAAAAGACGAGTTCGTTCAAGTCTTGAGAAATGACTCGCGACACTAGTAAGATGGCCAAATTGCCTCTGAATTAGACTTGGAAATTGGTTCTCTTTTCAAGTTTCAACGAGACGTGTAGCTTCAATGAGCTGGCTCGAACAAAAGTTGACCCGTTCTTGAGAAATTTAACCACGCCCATCAGCGATGAAAGTCATTGGTTTATTGGTTAAAGGTATATCGGGCTAGGCCTTGCTAAGAGTTAAGTGGTGAACTCACTGGTAGGTCGGCGGTGTCAAATCCGGAAAGTCTGATTTCGAATCTAAGTCAACGGACCACGACATGCTCGCAAGTATTCGAGGCCAGTCTTGTGATTACCGGAAGCTGTCGCAGTTTTCTGAGTCGCGAATCGTTGTCGGTCGAGAGAATGTTGAGAAGGCCATTCTTGCGGCAAAAAAGTTCAATTAGTTAGACTCATTGCGGTGCGGTTCGAAGACAGTGGTTCGCGGATTGGTATGGGCCGCATGAATTTGACACGCCTCTTCGTATAACATTTGCTGGGTTCGGTTAATCCCTTTTTTCTTCTTTTTTACGACCAACTGATAGGTTCCATCGGTCTGTAGTTCCATTGCGCTAAAATTGTCATCGAAATAAGAACGCAGGATCTTCAGGAGTCTCGATTTACAGGCCGACTCCTCTACGGGAATCATCAATTCAACACGTCGATCAAGATTTCGCCCCATCCAGTCGGCAGATGAGATGAAGAGTTTTTCGTCGCCACCATGTTCAAAATAAAACACACGTGCGTGTTCGAGCAATCGGTCGACAACGCTGACGACTTTGATGTTTTCACTGAGGCCCTTTTTGCCTGGCACTAAACAACAGATCCCTCGGACATTCAGGCGGATTTTGACCCCGGCTTGGGAGGCGGCATAAAGTGCATCAATTAAATCTTTGTCGACCAGTGAATTTATTTTGGCGGTTATCTGGCCACTTCCGCCATTTTTGGCGGACTCGGTTTCGACTTTGACGAGTTTGAGTAGCGTTTCTCGCAGGTTAATTGGCGCTGCGACAAGTTTGCTGAATGCTTGCGGAACCGACAGTCCTGTGATCGCATTGAAAAAATGGACTGCATCGGAACCCAACTGCTCATCGGAGGTAAACAAGCTGACGTCGCTGTAGATTCGTGCGGTCGCCTCGTTGTAATTGCCAGTGCCGAAATGCATGTAGCGTTTGATTCCGGTGGTCTCTCGGCGTACGACTAAGCTCATCTTGGCATGAGTCTTCAAGCCCCGAACGCCATAAATTACATCAACCCCGGCGTTTTCCAAATGCTTAGCCCACTTGATGTTTCGTGCCTCGTCAAAACGGGCTTTCAATTCCACGATCGCCGTGACGTGTTTTCCGTTCGCTGCCGCGGTTTCAAGTGCTTCGACAATTTTACTGTCGCTGCTGGTTCGGTACAGCGTCTGTTTGATGGCAATCACATCGGGGTCAGACGCAGCAGCTGCGACAAAACTGATCACGGGCTCATAAGATTGATAAGGGTGATAAAGAAGTTTGTCTCCTGCGGCAATCGTTTCAAAGATATTCTTACCGGCAGAAAATTCCGGTGATGGTTGAGGCGGCCAGGGCTTATCCTGAAGTTGACTAAATCCTTTGATTCCTGAGAGCGCAAAATAGTCAGCAAGTGCAAGCGGCCCTTCGATTCTGTAAGTATCACAGGGGGCGACGTCGATCGCGTTTTGCAAAAACTCAATCATTTCGTCGCTGATCGAATCGGAGACTTCGAGGCGTACGCATTGGCTAATTCGGCGAGCGTCTAACATGTCTTTCATGCCCGTGAGCAAGTCCGCCTGGCGATCCTCGACCAGCGCCACATCGCCATTTCTCGTAATTCGGAAAATGGATGATTCGATAATCTCTTGATTCGCAAACATCTCTGCCAGAAAAAGCCGCAGCACATCTTCAAACAAGATGTACCGGTAACCCTTTTCGCTTGGTAACGTCCAAAACCTCGAAGGTGAGCGTCCGAAGGGAAGCAACAGATACCGGTCAGCGCTTCGCTCAGCAGCCGCATCAACAGATAGCTCGCTGTCTCGTTTGGGCGGGGCAATTTGAGCGCCAATCTCGTTCTTCAAACGCACACACATGCACAGGCGTGCCCCGGCAAGCATTGGGAAATCATCCGCGTTTTGGACCGCAATGGGGGCGAGTGTTGACAAGGTCTCTTCTCTGAACCGTTCTAACAAGAGTTCCCGCTGAGTGTCGGAAAGATCATTGGGCCGCAGGCGATGGATTCCCTTGAGTTCCAATTCTGGCTCGAGTTCTTCAAGTAAACACTTTGATTGTGTTTGAAGCATTTTCCGCACTCGAGCGCGAATCAATTCGAGTTGTTCATCCGCCGAAAATCCAGCAATATCGCTTGATGTGGATGACGAGTCAGAGACCATCTTTAATCCGCCCACGCGTACCATGAAAAATTCATTTAGGTTTGCAGCGCTGATTGCTAAAAATTTCACCCGCTCAAGCAAAGGGTGGGCTTCTCGACTGGCTTGGTCGAGGACGCGTTGATTAAAGGCGAGCCAGCTTAGCTCACGATTCAGATAGTTCGATTTAGGTTTTTTCATTTTGCGTTGTCCGCTGTTTCTAAGACAACCTCTTTGCCAAAAATTTCTTCAAATAGTCCACTGACATTTCGTAATTCCATTTGCTCAAGCGAAAGGTCTTCTATATCTGGAGTTGAAAGCTCCAGATGGCTTGGCTGGTCCGAACAGCTAATGGACTTGATCCGTTGATTTCGAGGTAAGTCGAGCCCTTTGGCTATACGTAAGATTGCGGCCAATTTGGAGACGGCAACTCGTTGAAACCGATTTAGCTTCGAATAGCCGTCGTGTCGTGGGACGGGAAACGCTCCGCGATGATACCTGGCCACCAAGGCAATTAATTCAAGGTCTTGTGTGCCGATACCAAAAAATTCCGAGTGCCTAATGAGATAGGCTGAGTGTTTGTGTCTTGATTTTGAACTGACGTAATAACCGATTTCGTGTAAAAGCGACGCGACCTGTAAAATCGCGCGAAATCGTTGCGATAGTTTGTGGAAATCCTTGAGTTGATCAAAGAGGGAACAGGCGAGTTTGGCGACTTGTGTTGCATGCGGTTCGTTGAATTTATATCGCTTGCCAAGCCTTATTGCCGATCGAACGATTTGATCTTGAATCGAATCAACCCAGGCTTTCCCATGGGCCATTTCCTCAATCAAACCATCTCGTAAATTAACGTTCGCCACGAGGAATTTGTTTACTTTGAGTTCTTGGGCAAACATCAATTGAGTTAATAATCCTGGCCCCAAGGACTTGGCATCGGGTAGGCTCATGTGGTATTTCGTGGCCAACGCATCCGGTGTTTGTTTGAGGATTTCGTCAGTGAATTCTTCAAGCGCTTTGACTTTGAGTTCGACCAGGTCGTCTCCAACTGGTTTTTGCCGGATCTCCTTTGCTGCGAACCTGACATCGCCTCCCATGGCGATAAAATTTTTGGGGGTAGCATCTTTGGTGCTCGATTTAAAGCTATCGATGGTTTGGAGTATCTGGTTTTCCATCAAGGATCTGGATTTGGCGATAGAAGCATCGTATTCCTCGAGGGTTTTGCGCAATCGGAGAGAGCCAAGTCGATAGGTTCTCGAAAAAAGCACGTTGCGCCCATCAAGGAAAAGTAATTCCGATGTTCCGCCTCCCGCCTCGAATACAATGGACTGATCCGAAAAGAATTTCGCTTGTCGTTCGATGAATGGGAGAATCCCGAGATAGGTTACCCGGTGGAGTTCGGCCTCATCAAAGGGTTCGATCTCGAACCCGGAGGCCACAAAGATGCGATCAATAAACGCGAGTTGATTACTTGCCTCGCGAACCCCACTGGTGGCGACTACCCGAATCGACTGGGGATCAGATATTCCATATTCATTTAGTTTATTGCGATAGATCTTCATCACGCGAACGCAATCTTCGACCGTCTGTTTTTCTATTCGCCCCTTGGTAAATGAATCTTTACCAATGCTGACCGCTTGACTGTACGATTCGAGATTCCGGATTTTTCGCGTGATGGGTGCGATTTCCGATATCTGCATTCGCAAAGAGGAGGCACCGATATCAATGACTGCCACCATTTTGGGGCTCGTAGAATCAACATTGGATTGAGTTGGGTCACGTTCCATTTGAGTTTATCGTTTTGGCATTACTCGGATTAGTCAGCAAGGGACGAGTAAAAACTATGAGTTTGACTCGACTGATTGTTTGGCGAGAGCTGCTGCTCCCATCACTCCCGCATCGTCACCCAATTTAGCTTCTTTGATTTCAAAAACGTCTCGCAAGGAGGGGAGGATACGTTGACGTGCAGCTTTTTCAATTCGGGGTAACATGAGCTTGGGCATTGCTTCAATGAGGCCGCCGCCAAAGACGATAATGTCGGGTGCCATCAAATGAACAATCGTGACAACAGATGTCGCCAGGTGGTCGCAAGCTTTTTCGATAATCTGTTTGACCGCTTTATCTCCGTTAGCAACAGAATTGGCGAGGGCTCCGCTTCGGATGTTAGAGAGGTCTGTTCCAGCATCCTCCAACAAGACAGGAGCTTGACCACGATAAGCTGCCGCCGAAGCGTCACTCGCTATGGATAATCTCGAAGCAACTGCTTCAAGCGTTCCGGCGTTTCCGGCGCCGTCGAGTCTCCCTTGTGGAAGAATGGGGACATGTCCGATTTCCATGCAGGTGCAGTTAGCACCTCGAAAGAGTTTGCCCTCGTAAACGCAGCCACCACCGATTCCGGTTCCAGGGAAAATCCCAAACACACATCTCGCTCCCTTGCCTGCGCCGAAGGAATACTCGCCGAAGACGCCCGCATCGACATCGTTACTAATTGTGACTGGAAACCCAAATTCATTTTCAATCGACTTGGCAACCGGGACATCATCCCAGCCAAGATTAGGCGCTGTTCGAATCTGACGTTTTTTTAGATCAAGGGGACCCGGACATCCGATGCCGAGACCTTTTACTTGCTGTGCCGAAACACCGGCATCGTCCATGGCTGCAGAAATCACTGCGTTGATTCTCTTAAGGCCGGCCGCCATGCCCTCCCGGCCTTTGGTCTTTTTCCTTGCGCGGCCAACCTTTTTGAAATCGGAGTTGTAGACGACAGCCAACATCTTTGTGCCGCCGAGATCAAAGCCAATCCAATAAGACTCGTTGTCATTTTCGTGCGTAGCCATGTGTCGAAGCCTGTTGAATGAGGGCTGATTTGCCAAATTTTGCGATAACGTAATTCCAGATGGAGCCAATGCGTAGGAAGCTCACTGAGAGATATCCTACTTGAAGTCCCATGTCAGGTTTTCATTTTGCTGTGGGGCTGCCGCAATTTTTTGTCTGTTTCAAGTCTGTTGTTTATTGTTCCGAATACGCCTCGGAACAGAGTAACGATGTTTGTTTCTCTAACGAACTCTACCTTGCAATTGATCCGCTGTCGAAGAATCGAAAGAGCGTTTTTAAGCACTCAACCGAGTTTGTTGCGAACGTCATTCGCTCGCATGGTTTTTTTGATGGGTCGGGGGCCTGCGCCGAAGCATGTCTCAGGTTATTTGTACGATTGTTCTACTGCAGACAAGCTAATTTTTAGCTTGAAATTTAAAACGCTGCAAACGATGGTTGTAGGAGTCGACGACATGGAAATCGCCTAAGCTATCGCGGCAAAATGCCCAAGGTTGGTGAAGCTGACCTGATTCTCGGCCGGCGGTCCCCCACGTTCCCAGCGGAACACCCTCCAGTGAAAATTTCTGAATCCGATGGTTTCCGAATTCACAAACGTAGATGTGGCCTTTGCCATCCAGAATCAGTTCGTACGGATAGCTAAGTTCGCCAATTGCCGATCCAGGAGTTCCCCAGACTTTGATGACCTTGGGTTTGTCTCCGGATACGTCGAAAACTTGAATGCGATGATTACTTGCGTCGGCCACCCAGAGATGGTCGTTCTGGTCCATGACCATCCCCTGAGGTCGTTGGAACTGCCCAGGCTCTTCGCCATGCTCCCCCCATTGGTAAACGTACTGTCCCGCAGGTGTGAATTTTTGAATGCGATCGTAATCGCCGTACTCAGAAATGAAATAATTACCTTTGGAATCCTGAACGACGTCAGTGACGAAGCCGAATTCGCCGGGACCGCGACCATTGACCCCACCGATCGTCCGACTCTCGATCAATTCCCCCTCCAGCGTATAAAAAAGAACGCGAAAATAGTGGGTATCGCAAACCATGAGCAAGCCATCCTGGCTAATTGAAAGGCCGCATGGTTTCCCTTGGTAGCATTCCGGGGTTCGCCATCCGCGTATGAAATGACCGTCTCTGTCAAAGACTTGAATTCTCGCTGTTTTGTCAACGACATAAAGTCGATCCTGATCGTCGATGGTGATCGCACGCGGCTTGACGAATCTTCCGTCATCGAGCCCTTTGCGACCCCAGACGTGGGCCGTTTCCGGAGCTTGGCCGGGAAAGCGGGTGCATCCGCAAAATTGAACCGTTGATGCTACAAAGACGAAGCTCAGGAAAAGTAAAGCGAGAAGGTTTGTTCGTTGGGTAAACTTTGGGCGCATCTTGAATATTAAATTGAGGAACGTGGCAAATGGAGCGGACGGGAAAAGCAGGTAAGGCTATGAACGCAATTAGCGAGCGCTACTTGACCGCCTTGGATTACCACCGATATAGTTATTTTAGCGTGCTGAAACGGATTTCGCAGCTGGATCTGATTCGATTGAAACGAATTTGACCGGATCACAACATCCTTCGACAGTTGCAGAACCGTTAAGGTGTCCAATTGATGGTTGGGCTGTTAATAACCGAATATCTATTTCCGAATGATTGCTAAATGCCAGCTGTCGTGATTGACTTGAAAAATGCCGAGGATCAACGAGATGTGGTCCATCGTGCTGTCGAAGCCTTGTCGGCGGGCAAGATTATTGCGATCCCGACTGAGACGGTCTACGGTCTTGCCGCCAACGCCCTTCACCCAGGTGCTGTTGAACGGTTGGTTGGGATCAAGGGCCGCAGCAAGAACAATCCTTTGGCTTTTGCCGTCAAGAGTCTCGATGATGCTCTGGACTATGTTCCCAACATGTCCGGTTTGGCCAGACGGGTAGCGCGGCGTAGTTGGCCTGGTCCCATCACAATGGTGATGGATGCAAATCACTCCGACAGTGTCATTCATCGTCTCGATCCTGCAATTCAATCTGCCACCATTCCCGGTGGAACGGTCGGGCTTCGGGTTCCTGCTCACGAAACAACGCTTCAAATTATGCGTCTCTGTGCAGGGCCCATTGTTTTGACGAGCGCCAATCTTTCGGGTGAGCCGGATGCGATTAATGCTGAGCAAGTGGTTGCCTCAGTTGGAGACAAGATTGACCTCGTGCTTGATGATGGTCCGACTCAATTTCAAAAGCCATCCTCGGTCGTCCAAGTCCTGGACAACCAAATTAAAATGCTACGTGAGGGAGCGGTGGATGAAGAGACGGTCAAACGCCTGACGAATTTTATTGTGTTAATTGTCTGCACCGGCAACACGTGTCGTAGCCCCATGGGTGAGGGACTCTTGCGAAAGCGACTCGCTGCCAGGCTTGGTTGTGGGATGGAATCGCTTGCAGAATTGGGAGTCTCGGTTCTTTCAGCGGGGATTGCCGCGATGCCAGGAGCCCCCGCCGCCGCGCAAGCTGTTGAGGTCATGGATCTGCTCGGGATCAACATCGCCGATCACAGCAGTCAGCCAATTACCGGCCGGTTGGCCCAATTTGCAGACATGATCTTGACGATGACTAACGGACATCGGCAGGCCTTAATCTCTCATTGGCCGACCCTGGAACCGCGAACAAAGACAGTTCGGCGTGACGGCGCCGACATCAGCGATCCCATTGGCGCCCCGGTTGATGTTTATCAGGCATGTGCGAAACAAATCGATGACAATTTGGCAGAATGGGTGGACGAATTCGATTTGGCAAACACGATGTGGTCTGATTAACTGACCCGTTTTGTTGATTGATTCGTAGCACAAGGGGATCGTCCATGGGGCAAGGGCGAGTTCGACTGCCAGTTGAATCCAGGCGTAACGATCCAATTCCTTTTATTCTTTAAAGAGTCACCATGAAAGTCAGCATCGGAAGTGACCACCGCGGTCTTGAACAGCGAAAAGTACTCGCCAGCATCATCGAATCATCTGGGCATGAACTGGATGACCAGGGGTCCTTTTCGAAAGAGTCCGTTGATTATCCTGACATTGCCCAAGTAGTTTGTGGTCGTGTCACCAGCGGTGAATCGGATCGCGGAATTCTGGTTTGCGGAACCGGAATTGGGATGTCGATTGCCGCCAATAAATTGAACGGGGTGCGGGCTGCATTGTGTAATGAGGTTTCAGCAGCCGAACTGAGTCGGCAACACAATAACGCTAACGTGCTCTGCTTGGCAGGCAATGATTTTGATGCCGAAGAATATGGACGAATTGTCAGAGCTTGGTTAGCTACTGATTTCGAAGGGGGGAGACACGCGCGGCGAGTCGAGAAAATTGGAGAGCTCGAGTGCTAGGCTGAATGATTGATTCCAAATTTTAAACGACTTCAAGAACTTGACTGCCCCACTTAGAACATGAAACCATTACATCAAAATGCTCTTAAATTGCCTTCCAGGACTGGGGTTGCCCTTTTTCGGTCGTTTGTCGTTCAGTCATGTTTTTGCCTGCTTTTTGCATTTGTTTTGTCAGCGACTGGTTGCAATAAAGAGTCGCAAGAGGTGGAACAGGGTGGGGAAACATTCATTGAAATCCCTGAGCCGCTTACGGTTCTCGTTGTGGGAGACAGTGGACTCGGACCACGACTCGAGCGGCAATGGGCTGCTCGAAAGGATGGTGAGTTGACGATTGTCGACGTCACCCTTGTCTCATTTATTGAGAGCGATTTTGAAATCCCGCCCGCAATTGACGTTGTCGTATTTGCTCCGCTGATGCTTGGTGATCTCGTTTCAAGAGATTTGTTGATGGAGGTTCCCGACGATGTTTGGACTTCTGAGACGCTAAATAAAAACGAGCTTCTTCGGCATTTTCGCACTTTAGTCGTTCAACATGCTGATGGAAATTGGGCAGTACCACTCGGTAGTCCATGTTTTTCAATGATCTGTAATGAGGCTGTGTTTGAGCGGGCTGAGGTCGAACCACCCGTTTCATGGAACAAAATGGAGCGTTGCCTACGCAATCTGAAAACTTTTATTGACGAAACAAATGCACCAAAGCTATTGGCAGAAGTTGACATGCCACTGGCCAAGGGGTGGGCTGCTCATGTATTTTTGGCTCGTGCTGCTCCCGCAATCGCGCAGCGAGGCCGATTGTCTACGGTGCTTGATCGCCAAACAATGAAGCCGTTGATTGCGGAACTACCCTTTGTCGAAGCGTTAGAACAACTGCAATCAATCGCGACGGAACGCTCTTTGGATTTGACACCTCGGGATGTTTACGAACTTGCCATCTCAGGCGACTCTTCAATTGCACTGGGATGGCCCGCAAGAGGGTTTGTAGATGCTTCTGAGATCGATGAATCTCAAGATGCAGTGGAGAATCTTCGTATTGTTTCGCTTCCTGGTGTTACCACTTGGTTTGACAAAACTTCGGGTAGTTGGGTTAAGCGAGGGCAGGACGACCAAACAAAAGTTGACTTGATTGGATTTTCTGGATTGATTGCCGGTGTCTCGAGCCAAAGCCAAAAAGAACAAACGGCTTGGGAGTTTTTGGAGTGGCTCTCTAGTAAGTCCATTAGTTTGGTCACTTTGACCGAATCACCCTCAGTGGGACCATTTCGAGCGAGTCACCTTGGTGATGTCAGTCGATGGACTGGGGATCGGATATCCGAAGATGTGTCAGATGAATATTCCGAAGTCGTATCTGCGAATCACGATCGGCCACAAGCTATGATTTTTCCCCGATTGCCATATCAGCATCTGTACTTGGAAGTACTCGATAAAGAAGTTCGTCTCGCTGTTTCGGGGGAGAAATCAGCCGAAGCGTCGCTTGCAGCGGTCGCAGAAAAATGGGACGCAATCACTGATTCAATCGGAAGAAAAGCCCAGATTAAAAGATTGAAACAGACCAGGGGGCTCTGAATCTATGCTTTGCTTGGTTCCGACTTTTTGCGACTGAGATGGTGAAACTCAACCGAACCCGACCTCCGAGATTGGTTTTTTGTTCACATGATTTTGGCGACCTACAATGACGGGTGTTCGCGTCGGTAAAATGTCGACTCCAAAAATCGGCATTCCATCTCTAAAGGGAGTGAAAGTCTGACCAATTTTAGGCGACTGTTTGATCGGTGTTGCTCAGCCCAAGGTGTTGCGTTCTGGCGGTGTTCTCGGGGCATTGTGATTTTACAACCCGTTAAACCGTTCAATCCGCTAAAGCTTTGTGCAATCCGGGGAAACTATTTTGGGAAATTGGGTGGCTTGCCCTTCTCTTTGGCTGAGCTCCTGAATATTCTTTAGGGCCATGAATCAAGCTTTGGGCGAAAGCCCAATCTTTGAACATGTGTGCTGTCGGCAATGAGTGGGACCCGTAAGCGGGTTCCGTTGGTTGAAACCGAACGTCGGAAAGGGCGAAATTCTACCGAATTTTGCAAAACCCGCCTGACAGCCCGGATTGTACTGAACGCGTCTCTCGCAATTCCACTCTGGTTAAGTGGTCGAGTTTGCATGAGGCTCTGCGATTTGAATAAATCGCTAGGTATCGGAGTCGATCTCCGGTTGGCACCCGCCAATTTTTGTGCAAATGAAGACAACTTAATTTTGAATGGTTCTTAAATGTCAAATGATGTTTCAGCTACGGATCTGTCTGCAGCTACTGATTTACCCGCCGAAGCTACCCCGTCTGTCTTTGATTCGCTGGAAAATGCCAACGATTCTTCTAGCCTTCCGATTGAAGTGACTGAAACGGTGGACGACGATTGTCGTCGCGTTCCGGTTGAGTTCGTCGTGATCGATTCGTCCGTTGAAGCAGCTGACTCAACCGTTGAGCTTGCAGCAGAGACAGAGGAAGAGGCCGTGGCTGACTCAACTTCCGATACTAATTCACATGAAATTATCGCGACGGTTGAGGTTGTGGAAGAAGATGCGAGCGGTGAAGTATCCGTTGAATCCGAAGCAGTTGAGACCGAGGCAGTTGAGACCGAGGCAGTTGAATCCGAATCAACTGAATCCGAATCAACTGAATCCGAAGCAACTGAATCCGAAGCGGTTGAGTCAAAGACTGTTGATGTTCCAGTTTCCAATCCGTTCGAGGAATTAGGGCTCAGTCGAGATGTGATCTCGGCGATTAAAAAAGCTGGGTATGAGTCCCCCTCTCCAATCCAAGCTGAAACGGTTCCTCATATTCTGCAGGGGCGGGATATGATGGGCCAAGCCGAGACTGGCTCAGGCAAGACGGCAGCATTTGCTTGGCCCATTCTGACCAATCTTGATCCCAAGCAACGTAAACCACAGGTTTTAGTTTTGGCACCGACGCGTGAATTAGCGATTCAGGTAACTCGAGCTTTCGAAAAATACGCCAGTGGAATCAATGGATTCCGTGCGGTCACAATCTACGGTGGTCAAAGTTACGAAACTCAGATTCGTGCACTTCAACGAGGTGTCCAAATTGTTGTTGGAACACCGGGACGGGTCATGGATCACTTGCGTCGAGGCACGCTTGTACTCGACTCGGTGAAAACATTTATTCTGGATGAAGCGGACGAGATGCTTCGCATGGGATTCATTGATGACGTGGAATGGATTTTGGAACAAGTTCCAGCCAAACGTCAAATATTGACGTTTTCAGCCACGTTGCCACCGCCCATTCAGCGCATCGCTCAAAAATACTTGAAAGATCCAGCCCATGTCGTGATTAAGAGCGACACAGCAACTGCCAACTCAATTGAGCAGACCTGTGTCTTTTTGAATCCACGAGAGAAAATGGCACGGCTTGTGCGTTTGCTTGAGACCGAAGAAACCGAAGGCGTTCTCGTCTTTGTGAAAACTCGAAATACCACGATGGTGGTAGCTGAGCATTTGATACAGAAGGGCATTATTGCCTCCGCATTGAATGGTGATATCGCTCAAAATCAACGTGAACGAACCATTAATCAGTTAAAGTCCGGCCGAATCAACGTGGTGGTTGCGACTGACGTTGCCGCCCGTGGTTTGGATGTTGAGCGGATCAGCCATGTCATCAATTATGATTTTCCTCACGATACCGAAGCCTACGTTCATCGCATCGGGCGTACGGGGCGGGCAGGGCGTAAAGGCTGTGCAGTGCTCTTTGTTGAGCCGAAAGAAAAAGGGAAACTTAGTCGGCTTCAGCGAGCAACAAATCAGCGAATTGAAACTTTCAAGGATCGCTCAATTGACGAAATTAACGCAGTACGCGTGGCGAATTTTAAGCAGAGAATTGTCGATGCAACTTCGGACAAGCAGGTAAAATATTTCACTAATCTGGTCGAGGAACTGCAGAGCGAAAAAGAGTTGACCCCAACTCAAATTGCGAGTGCACTCGCCATCATGGCTCAAGGTGAGAGCCCTCTGCTTTTGAAAGAGTTTAAGTCACCGCAATCCAATTGGAAAAAAGGTCGTGAAAAGAACCAGGGTCGAGATCGCGGGCCGATGAAAACGTTCCGTGTTGAAGTCGGTCGATCGCACGGTGTTGGCCCCGGAAATATCGTCGGTGCGATTACCAACGAAGCCGATCTAAATAACTCAATGATCGGTCGGATCAACATATTTAATGACTTCTCAACAATTGATCTTCCAGCAGATATTCCCCAAGACTTGATTGACCACCTCAGAGGAGTCCAGGTATCCGGTCAGCGACTTGAGATTGCCGCAGATGATCGCAAATATGCGAATCGGGAACCACGTGGGCGATCCGGCGGACGTTATGAAAAGAAAGGTTATTCCAAGAAGTCTTTTGGGAAAAAACCTTGGGAGAAGAAATCCGGCGACGGCAAATCGTTTGGAAAAAAATCATGGGAAAAGAAGCCTTTTTCCGATCGTGCTTCACAACCAAATCGTGATGTTGGAAGCGAGGCAAAGAAGCGAGTTGAAAAACAATCGGGCGACAAGAAGTTTGCCAAACCTTACTCGGAAAAACCGTCCGGTGAAAAGGGACGCTTCAACGAAAAGAGTTCCCATGGATCTGGTGCCCCAAGTGGTCGTAAAAAACATGGTTACTCAAAGCTTGATAAAGTTGAGTTCAATTCAGAAGGGTACTCGAAGACAAAAAATAAAAAATCGGCCCCTAAAACCAAAACGGCTCTGCGAACTCAAGCCAAGCGTAAGCCTGGAGCTAAGCTTTCCAGTCCGATTAAAAAGTACGTTAAAATTCGATCCGCCAAATAGGGGCGATCTCAATGTTTTGTGTCTAACCACGGTTGAAAACTCCTTGAGTCTAGGTGCGGGATTGGCTTAAGTGATGGTGATCACTCGCACGGTTCAGTGTCTTCATCTCGGGAAAACTGGATGATTCAGAGTAAACTCAACGTAAATTTGGAATGGGTGATTCTGTCGGTTCACCCTTGATGTTTGCTTTAAGCGTTGTATTTCCTCTGAAATCTGGGATATCATTTCATCCTGGGTTTACTGTTTGATGTTTTCTGGAGATCGCTTTGGTTGCACTAATTACTTTGGTAGCGACACTCGTGATTTCTTTGTTGGTCACAAGGATCGGCTCAGTCGCCTTAACGCTGACGGGAATGTCGCAAGATGCCGCGCGGTTTCAGGCCCGTTCGGCCTACACAGGTGTTGGGTTTACGACTTCTGAATCGGAGCAGGTGGTCAATCACCCGGTTCGCCGAAGGGTTTTGGCGTTTCTCATGTTGACCGGGAACATCGGTATTGCCGTGGTGATCGCTTCAATGATGGCGACCTTCGTTCAGCAGGGGGATAATCCTGGTAAAAACTTACTTGGAAGTCGGGCGGCGGTTTTGGCAATAGCACTGCTCGCCCTTTGGATGATCGGAACGCAAAAGTGGGTTGATCAGACAATTGAGTTGATCATCCAGTGGGCTTTAAAAACGTGGACAAAAATCGATGTCCGAGATTACGTGTCTTTGTTGCATCTCGCAGACGGATACGTTGTCTACGAGATCCGAATTAATGAAAACGATTGGATTGCTGAGAAGACGCTGAGCGATTCCATGTTAACAGCGGAAGGCGTTTTGGTACTTGGGATCCATCGTGAAAATGGGATCTACATTGGGAGTCC
This sequence comes from Mariniblastus sp., assembly GCA_029247405.1. Lineage (GTDB taxonomy): Bacteria > Planctomycetota > Planctomycetia > Pirellulales > Pirellulaceae > Mariniblastus. The sequence goes on along the minus strand of JAQWLH010000260.1, from coordinate 105 downwards.
AAATGGGAATACTTTTGTCAACAAAGGTGACGTGCTTTCGGTGTATGGACCAAGTGAACGACTTGAAGAACTGGACGTACGAAAACAGGGATACGAGGGGGATCG
>JAQWLH010000259.1 GCA_029247405.1 Mariniblastus sp. | reverse complement strand
TCTTGAAGGTAAAGCCAAGAGGAGATTCCAATTGTGTTAAGCTTCCATCAAGAAATCTTCACAATCGCAAACGAAGCGAGTTGGCAAAAAAAAAGCCGCCGGGAGACCCCAGCGGCTTGATGTTTCTAATTCCAGATTCTCTACATGATGAAGAAGTCTGAAAAGAACACGTCCTTGGTACCATCGGTGAAGTTCCAGAACCCGTCTCCGCCATCGACTCCCCAGAATCGTCTTCCGTCTGAGGCATCGCCAAGCAAGCTGATCGTGTTGAAGCCACCATCACCGTAGAAGGAGAATTTCGTGTCGTGACTTGGTGTCACGTTGACATGGTTACGGAAAGGCGTCGAATCGAGTCGCAAAGTTTCCATCGTTCCGTCAAACGTTACACCGGCAAAGAATGCAGAAGGACCTGCATTGTTCAAGAAAGTCGCCCCCAAGTCGTAATTGGCTGATGACAAACGACCAACGTCATTCAGATAGATTCGATCTACTCCGTCTCCACCAATCACACCAATCGCCCCATAGAGCGTATCAAGATTTCCATTGTTGTCACTAAAGGAAGACCCCAGCATGATGTTGTCATCGCCGACTCCACCATCCACCGTTGTGGTGGTGTCAGCCTGAGTCCCTGTTAACACAGCTGTGTCCTGGCCACCTCCCAAGTCGATATTCAGAGTCTTAACCGGTGCCGTGCCGAATGTCGAGTTGACAAACACCAAATCGTCTCCGGTCTGGGTCATCACATTCGTTTCAGGTGAACTGACACCATAAATCGAAATCACATCGTCCGATCCCTCACTCATGATCGTCATTGACTCTGTATTTTGATTCGAAATGATGTCCTGATTTGGAGTAATGACAATTCCCGACCGAACGATCAAACTATCGTTCAGCAAGGTACCACGAATCTTCAATTCGTCATTTCCAACAACGCCAGTGTCTCTTGCGACGACAAACCGCTGTGAGCGATCAAGAATCGAAATGTCGTAAGTATCAGATCCTTCCTGTCCATCGAAGAGTGCGTTGGTGTACGCTGCCTTCGAGGATACAAAAGTATCATCTCCTGCATTGCCGTACACGGTGATGGCTCCTGATGCTTCACCCGCCACCAAGTTCATCTGGTCATTCCCATCACCCAGATCCATCAAGATCGAGTTGGTCTCGGTGAAATTGTTGACGTTTACCAAATCGTCCCCAGCTCCTGAAAGGATTCGCACAAACCCAATCGGGATTCGGTTGACATTGATCGTGTCATCACCAGCTTTAGTGTTGAGCACCATTGATTCAAGATTACCGAATTGGACGTTGTCGGTGTCCACACGGAAACTCGTTCCACTCAAATTGATCGTGTCTGGATTGTCAGTCAACACCGCAACCATCCGATCGGACCCAGCCATTCCTGTATCTGTTGCAAACAGGAATCGGTCGTTCGTTGATCCGATGGCATATTGATAAAGATCAGAACCTTCTTGACCGTCGGCGCTGATGCCGCCGAGAGCATTCATCCGAACAGTGAAGCGATCATTTCCACCCAAACCATTCATGTGCAAAGAGTTCTTTGCCAAGAACGAATCGACAGTAAAGTCGTCATTTAAACCATCGTTACCATCAAAAGTAATACCGCCAACACCATTTGCGACAGTGAAAGTACCACTTGCAGCATATTCAATCGGAACTGCCGATAGCCCGGTAATTCGCGTGCTTGTCACGTTTACCATGTTTGCAGCGGAGTTGTATCCGGTCACATTCATCTGGTTGCGATTGGCTCCGCCATCAATCAACATCAAACCGGCTGATCCAAGGGGTGCGTGGTTACGCACGTCAAAGACATCCTCGCCGTTTTCACCAAAGAAGTTGTTCGTTCCAACCGCAATCTCAATGTTGAACATATCGTTGTCGTCGCCGCCAAAGAAATCAGCTCCACCAATCGATTCAGTTACGTTAAAGATGTCCTCGCCCGCATCGCCGAAGTATTGACTTACGCCAGAATTCTTGGTGACGTTGAACGTGTCGTCACCAACATTCCCTCTAAACGTGCTGCGGGTCGCGGTATCGGCAACGTTGAAAATGTCATTGCCCGCCAGACCATCGTATTCGACAGCCTCGATTCCGGTCATGACGACCATTCCACCATCAAGCAAAGCCGTGCCGATGCTGTGGCTGATCACGTCATCCCCCGTGGTTCCAATTCCGAAGAACCGATCATTCGCTCCACTGCTGTCATCAATGGTTACGTTGCTGTTAGGCAAGATGAATACCGTGTAGGTGTCATCGCCAGAATCTCCGAATAGTGCCACGACCCCAGAACCGCTATTGATGATGTTAAACGAGTCATCTCCGGCACTACCGTGGATCGTCAGATTGCCGCTCCAAGCGTCGCCCAAATCGACATTAAACACATCGTTTCCGCCCAACCCATCGAAATCGAAGTTCTCAATTCCACGAATGGTCCAAGTCGAACCACCGTTGAAAACGGCCTGATCGTTGTTGATGTCAAACGTATCGTCGCCCGCGGTTCCTAGCACAAACAGGCTGTCGCTCTCGGCACCAACACTGTCGAGAATCTGGAAATCGATCGTGGGGTCAACAAAGAAGACTCGATAAGTATCATCGCCGTCTTGGCCCTCAAGCGTCAAATCACCCTGACCCGAATCAAAAACCAAAAACAAATCATCGTCATCGCCACCAAACACGTGCGTGCTGGCCGTTCCGAGAGGATTATCAATGTTAAAAGTATCAGTACCTGCGTCACCGAAAACATCCAACGTGCTTGAGCCAGAGTTCAAGATATTGAACGTGTCGTTGTCCGCGCCGCCGATCAGACTTCCTGCACCCAAGCCCGTATCGTTGTAGGTGAACTTTTCGTCACCGCTCTCACCTTCAAGGAAGACGCCACCACCTGAATTGAGGACACTAAACTCGTCGTCACCGGTCCCAGCCAAAACGGTTAGGACTCCAGTTCCCGCGTTGTCGATATTGATAACATCATCACCACCTTGAGTTTCAACATACAAATCAGTGTCGGTCTGAACGATATCGAAGGTATCGACACCGCTACCTTGCAGCAGAATCTCTTTTAGTCCACCGAATGTGATCGTTGGATTAATTGAAACCGACCCAGAGCCGTCCCCGTCAATTAACCAATCAGCATCCAAATCCGTTTTAACGATCAAGCTCTCGTCGCCGTCACCTAACAAATTTAAATTGCCGCCAGTTGTAGGAACGCCATTCACATCGTCGATAATGTAGGTGCCATCTACTGACAGATTTTCAATTCCGTCCGCTAGGTACGAATCGGTCAACAAGGCGTTGATATCGAGCTGAAGCTGGTCAGGGGCGAGAGCCGGATTGGCTACCGAAACATTTAACTCGGTCGAATTGGTTCCACCCTCGGTAACAATGAAGGTATCGTTGTCGGCGCCACCAGTAAGTGAGCTTCCGCCCGGACCAGCCGCAATAACTTCAAAAATATCGTCGCCACCTTTTCCGTCGAACGCACTCTGTTCAATCCCTTCGTAGTCAATCACGACTGTACCAACAGTGACTACACCGCCGTCAAAGAAAAAGTGATCGACTCCGGCGGTTCCAAGTACCGAAAGGGTGTCCATTTCAGTGCCAACACTGTCCCGAATCTGAGTGGTACCACCTGGATTACTAAGTTCCACGATGTACGAGTCATCACCGTCTTCACCGAATAGCTCCAACCCACCACCAGAGTTGTTCACCGTCATCACGTCATTGCCGACACCTCCCCGAGAGGTCACGATGCCAGTTCCGACATGGTTGAAGTTGATCAAATCATCGCTCTCGCGAGTGTTGATCAACAAGTTCGTGTTCGTGTTGATAACATTGACGGTATCAATTCCATGGCTGGCCTCGATTTCGTTAACTCCATTGAATGTCAATGGGTCGATCGCACCCCAATTCAAGGTACCCGTGCCATCCCCCGTCACCTCCCATGCAGCACCGCCCATGGATTCAATTTCTAAACGCTCATCTCCATCACCCATTAGATTCAAGCCACCAACAACCGAAGGTGTGCCATTGACATCGTCGAGGCGATAGAGGCCATCGACATCCAAATTTTCAATCGTGTCGGCAAAAACTGTTCCCGCGATTACCGACGAAATGTCAATTTGTAATTGATCTGGAACTGTTGCCGGGGCAGCTGTCTTGACGTCGATTATGTTCAAGTTGTTTCCAACACCAAAATCGTTGACCCAGAATCGGTCGTTGCCCAGCCCGCCGCTGATCACGATGGGATCGCCTGAGGAATCGAACGATCGGAATTCGAACAGATCGTCTCCTTCCCCACCGTCGTAATTAACGTTCTCGATCCCCTCGTGGTCGATCATCACGCTACCAACGGTGACAATTCCACCATCAAAGATAAAATGGTCATTTCCAGAAGTGCCCAATGCCGAAAGGGTGTCCATTTCACTGCCAACACTGTCCCGAATCGTAATCAGTCCGCCGGGGTTAGTCAGGTTGACGTTGTAGGTATCATCATCAACTTCGCCAAACAGGAACACGCCATTGGCACCTGAATTGTTAATCTCAAAGATGTCATCCTCAGCTCCAGATCGGATCGTAACAATTCCATCGCCAGCGTTGTTGATATCAAAGGTATCTGCGCCATCATTTGTCTGAATCTCGAGATCTGTATCCGTTTGCGTAATGTTAAACGCGTTGATCCCGTTGGTTGCATCAATCATGACCAAACCGACAAATGTCAGTGCCTCGACATCCATCACAACGTTGCCAGACCCGTCTCCATCAATGGCCCAATTCGCGTCAACCATTGAATTGATAATGTCGAGCCGATCATCGCCGTCGCCCAACAAATTCAATCCACCAGCTACGGTAGGGGTACCATTGATTCCATCAATGATGAAATCGCCATCAACTTGCAAGTTCTCAATTTCGTCCGCTTCATAGACGTCGGTGATATGGCCACCAATATCGAGAACGACACGATCAACGGGTTCTACTTCGGGGTCCTCAACCGAGACCGTCAGTGAGTTGCCGTTGGGCAAGCTACCTTGGTCGTTGACGATAAAGGTGTCGATTCCATCGCCACCCACAATTGACTTATAGAACGCGTTTACATTTTCGCGAATATCAAAGGTATCGTTACCTTCTCGTCCATCGAACGACATGTTCTCGACACCACTCTGGGCGAATACGCCGCCGTTCACATCAATGAACGAATTAGTGATGATAAAGTTGTCATCTAGAGGAGTCCCGACACCAATCAACGTGTCATCTTCAGTTCCAATTCCGTCATTAATGGTGATCGCACCAGCCGAACTGAAGGCCACTTCGTAAGTGTCGTCTCCCGTTTCACCATAAAGGTCAACAGCACCAATGCCCAACGCCGTCATGTTGAAATAATCATCTGAATCTCCACCGCGAACTTCCAAATCGACATTGGAAGAACCGATGCAAAAATAGTCTTCGCCGTCACCCGCTTGAATTAAATCAACCCCTGAAAAGCTAACCAATTGGCCGGCCTTGGCGGGAGCGAACGCAAGTGGATTAAGACTGTAGCCCATTCCTCGCAAAAACGCTCGATCTTGTTCAATTACCTGATCGAACGGCCCCAAACGTGAACTACCAGCGAGGGCCGAAGCAAGCACGTCAAAGTTGATCAATTGGGGATTGGAGTTCACCGGCAATTGAACCGGGTTATCGGCATCATCGATCCCGGTAAAGTAGATGCCCGAATTGTCGTTGGCCCAGTTTGGATTGGTGGTGTAGTTGAGGACTTCAAACTGGTTGGTAAGTGCATCCTGATTACCCACGATTCGATTGTTGCTGGAATCTCTGTAACCGTAATCAAGAACCGTGGCATCGATGATGTCTCCGATTCCATCGGTCGTCAGAGTCGCATTTTCGACGTTTGAAACCATGCCCAAAATGTTCATGGTCTGAAAACGCGTGGTTCCGGCAATGTTGTCAAGCAACGCTTGGCGATCACCTCCGAATAGATCAAGACCCAAGTTGTAAGCAATGATCGCATCTGCAGCGGCACCATTCCTATCACCATTCCCGGTCAAAATGGACCACGGTGAAGCGACGTACAACATTGTTCCATCGACGTCTTCATACCCCCAACCTTGAGCAGCAGACGTCGCAAAACTATCCGTCTCATCGTCATTGATATCCAGTGTGACGGTGTACTCACCCGTAAACAAAGGTGCCATCACATCGTTATAGAAATTCGTCACCTCGGCTCGTAGCGCTTCTCCAAAATCTGCAAAACCATCCCATGGAGTCGCATCAAACCAGAGTGAACCAGCCTCAAAATTCAGTTCGAAGGTGACTTCATCATCTATCTCAGGGGAACAAGCCCCTGGAATGTTCGTACTGACATTGGCGATACCGTTTCCATTAACGCCGACCTCCCAAGTGGTCGTCTCAACGGCGTGCATTTCAACTTGGTCGTCGCCATCCCCAACGAATACGACGCCACCTTGATTTGTCCGTGAACGATCACCGAAGTCAAGCTCGCCATTAACGGTATCGACGATAAAGGTGTCATCACCGCCCATCCCATCGATTTCAATCGAGTAGAGGTTCAATTCTTGGTAGACGTTTGATGGATCGACGACGCCATCAATTTCAACTTCGATGTTGTCTGGATTCGCTGCCTGTCGCCGGACGATGAAAGTGTTGTCGGTATTATCACCCTCAAGAAATACGCTCAACCCGACCATTTCAACCGAGGCAACTTGAGTACGACCGTTGTTGTTTGAGTCAGCCCATTGCCCGAAAACATAAACAGTTTCGGGATTGTTTGCATCGATAATGCTTGTCTGGAACTCGCCCCAGAAGTTACCTCGAGTATCGAAGTAACCATTCTCACCTTCTTTGACAATTAAAGGATCTTCGAAAGTTAAAACACCGTTGTTGTCGTAACCAAGCGACATCGCAAGCGACGCAAAGTCATTGATTCCCGATAGCGTGTAAGAGATTGCTACTTGCCCTGAGTCAGTTACGGCGATCGTCGGGTAGGTATAGTTCTCTGTCTCATCCGCGATGTTACCCCACTGATCAACGGTCCCAGTCACGACGTTAATCTGATACCAGCGCACGGCGCTGGTGTCGGCTAATCCCAAACCACTGTTGTCGTTATTAATGGCGTGAACCGCCCAAAGATAATCACCTTGGCGAACGGTGTGAGTCAACAGCTGCCCACCCCGCGTGTTTTCCAAGTCTGAATCGAACAATTGTCGGATTCGAACCGGAGGCGCGTCATAATTGGTAACGGGCAACGCAATTGGAGCACCGACGACAACGCCCCCAGGAACGTCTGTATTGGTCGCTTCGAAGAGATTAATCACTGCCCCGTTTGCTGGCACTTCAAGGCCAAAGGTTCCGACTTCATCTCCGATTTGATCCATGCCCCATTGCAATGAACCAGGCGATGCAACCGCGGTTATGTTGCTGGCAGTCGGTGTCGGGAGAACAAGATCGTTGAATTTATTAAAGATGTAAGATGCGTCTGGAGCGAATGGATTCAGCTCATCAACGGTGACATAAAGATTGTCAGCGTCGACTGCCATCCTCAGGCTACCCGGAGTTGTGCCGGCGGTTTCAAACCCACCCCGCAATGGCTCTCGTGGAGTCGCGGGATCCCCATCGGTATCAAACATCCCTCCCACACTGGTCCAGTCTTCGGTTGGGTTACTGGATCTCGAGATGCCAACCAAAACGGCGTTCTGACTCCCAAGTGCCGAACTGTAATCGGTTCCACTGATGGACGTGATGAACCATCGGCGCTCGTCGGAATCAAATACGACCCTTGTTTCAGAATGTTGAACCCCAGCACCCCCAGCCAAGTCGACAGAAGCTTCTGCACCAGCCGCACCTGGGTCCGTCCAAAAATCCACCAACGGCTTGCTCACCAACTCTTCGCCGGTCAACTTGTCGAAAACTTTAAAGGTGTTGTCAGTTACCTCTACAATGTGCGCCGGTCCAACGGCCCCTGCGGTGTTGATCGGACTTCCACCCGGGACACCAAAGGTCTGACTATCAAAGTTGAAACCAATGTCTCCGGCCAATAATTGACGTGGCTCCAAAGCCTCATAGCTGACGGACTGACGACCCGATTTTTTTCGTCGAGCGTCGGCTTGTTTCTTAGTTTTTCGAAAGCGGCGGAGAGATGACGAATGGCGGTTATGGCTCATGCTTGAAAACCTTTAGGTATGTATCAGACGATTGCAGAGACAAACGGACGAAAGTTACAAATGAATTGATTAGCGACTGATCAACTCGATCAGTGCCACCGGGCGAAAATAAATATATAAGTAATGATAATAACTAACGGATCGGGAATTTTCACTTAAATCCGGATATTTACCGCGTGTAAACTATCTCAAAACCGCAATTCCTACAACTTCGAATAAAAACTCGACCGTCCAAGTTGATGCGATTCTCACTCATTTTCTTAGGAGTTGCACCTATTACGCGCATTCGATCCCCCAAGGCAGACTTGGCTGTCAGATGCCATTGCAGATAATTTAGTTCCGATAACCCAACTCAATCTGCTCAAAAACGCCCCAGATCCGGCGACAAGATCTCAACATTTTGATATTTGGCTCGAATACCATGCATCGGGATTTATACCAAAGCACGAGTTTTATCCGACAATTTGCCTGTTAAAATCAATTAGGCACGATGATCTTCAGAATTTAAAACGCCAATCTGCCTAAAGCTTGAACCCCAGAACTCAAAACTAGCGAGTCAAATAACCGAACATGCCTGAATCACCTAAATCCAGCTTCAATTACCCCATGCAAATGTCGCCGCTGCCTGAGAAAGATGAAAATCCAGTTGGCTTAACCGGCTTTATCATTTCAGTGATCGGATTATTTTTATGCGGTATACCATCAATCATCGGACTGCTCATCTCGGCGATCGGACTGAGAAAAGCACCAAGGGGATTTGCAATCGCCGGACTTTTGATCTCGTTTCTTGGCTTGGTCGAGCTCCTGGCACTTGGATTTTTAGCCTACTCAACCTATCGCTTGGCAGATGATGGCGTGAGAACGTTTAAAAATCTAGCCGTCAATCAGTTGCTCGAGATCGAAGCCAATTCAATTGGTCGAGAATGGGAAAAGCTCGAACGCGTGCCAACCCAACAAGAAGGAGACGACTTAATCGCCGGGAAACGCGACATTAATGGCAACTCAATTGCTTACGAAACTGACGGAAGTTCGTTCTCGCTTCGAGCGGCTGGTAATGACGGCAAACTTCAAACTGAAGACGATGTCGTCGCGGGACCTTTTGAAGACATCGAATCAACCCTAATGCACCAACTAACGATTGAGCCGGACGACCCAGACTGGGACCAAGAATTTGAAAAGTTCAACAATGAGAATATGAACTTTTAACCACCAATTGCTGGGGGATCGAATCGGTAACTTGCAGAGCAACATCCCCACAAGGGGACGCTAGCATCTAACATCTTGGTCAACCAACTCGCATAAAAAAACAGCAGGCCAAAACGACCTGCTGTTGATGTGCAAAAACAATTTTAGGCTTTAATCTTACTCAAGACTGTCGTTGTTTCCCTCAGCAATGCAGGCGGCCGCTTTGAAGAGATTTAAACCAACATTCTCATTAAGAAAAGTCGCCGAACCATCCACCATCGCAACCTGCATACCACCGGAGTGATTACTGCCCGCTGGTTGGTTCATGGTGGTAAAGCCCGCTGAGGGAACGAACTCATTCGGGCGGTATTGCACTGTAATCCCTGAGTAAACCGCAGTGTTGTAGTAAGGGGTACTTCCAGTGAGCTCAAGGCCGTATGCCCATCCTGCCCGCTTCGCTCTCCCCGCATTAGGGCCTTTCCATGGTGACCGTGAATTCTCCATCAGAGCAATCGTGTTCGAGGATCCGTCGGAGCAATCTTCAAAACTCTTTGCTTTCGTTCGAATGAACGCCGAGTTGTTACCATTATTTCTTTTAGTGGGTGAAAACATTCCTTGAAATCCAACTCCAATACTGGAATCAGTTTGAGTCCAACCAAGACCGGTGGCGCCCATACTTCCATAATAATGAGACGCATACTGGCCAGTGCCCCCAATCGTCGGTTGGATATCGCCCTGAGTCGCTGAAGAACACAAAAACAAGTCGACCTTGTTTTGATTGATCAAGACATTCAAATTGTTATATGACCCTCCCTTGTACTTGTCCGCCGCAACGCCTTGTTCGATAAAATCCAATATATCGACGAGAAATGAGGGTCCGATTCCGTTCGAATCGAGCCGGGCACTTGCACCACTAGGAAACGCCAGGTTGGAGCTCTGATAATTATGGCAAGCAAGGACGACTTGCCGCATATTATTTAGACATGTCGCGCGACGAGCCGCCTCACGAACCGCTTGAACAGCTGGCAACAACATGCCAACCAAAATGCCAATGATGGCAATGACGACGAGAAGCTCTACGAGCGTAAAGCCTCGTCTTGTTTTTGAATGTGATGACATTCAATACCCTCCAGGGAAAAATAAATGCTAAATGGCAGGACGTCGATGGGCACCTAAGACCAGAGATGAGATCTTGGGCGTGATAAAACGGCACCCAACGTATACTAGCGTGATCTTATCGATAGTGACGACTAATTCCCAGCCGAATCAACTAATTTTGTGACTACCTGTACACCCACGCCGACCTCAAGGTGAAAACAAAGCCCACTAAGAGGTCACCTGTTGCCAATCTTACTAAATTTTTCAGCGTATCCAAGCCAGATATTCCCGTTAACATTTTTCTTCTTCATCTCGCCATCCAGTTCGACGGTTGGGAATTCCCCTTTGCTGCAAGCGCGTTCGCCATCTTGCAATTGACCCAAAGTTGTTGCGTCCCTAACGTCTCGACAAAATTTCAACGATCGAAAATAAAGGTTCTCGGTTGAGTTTGGGCGAAACAAAATTTTCTAATGTGACTCTGATTTTGTTTGATTTTGGTCAAGCAACAGACGCCCAAATTACGAAGTGCCTTAACCAGCTTGCCACCGTTCAGGCTCAAGTAGAGGTTTTGCTCGTCGACCGCGTGCCACCACACGCATCCCGCAACGGCGCGATTTCCCATCACACAAATCCAGAAACATTCCCCAGCCTCGATTTGGCACTTCACGCCGCCAAGCACCCAATTGTCACCATTGTTGAAGAGGGTTGCGAAATCGAAGTCGACCTTTGGAAGCGAATGGTTAGCCAAGCCGAACAAAGAGAGATCCAATCTCTTGTCTTTTCACGCGTACAAAAACGAAAACTGAAAAACTTTTTTCTTTGGATCAGCCTTCTCACGGTTCGCTTGTTCCTTGGAACGAAAAAATCTGCATTGACCAAGGGGTGGGTCGTCGTTCACCAATCCGCGATTCAAAAAACGCTCGCCGACCGAATCAACCAACCAATTAATTCACTCACAGATTTATTGGCGATGGCAAAAGTCAATCGTCAACGCGTCCATGAATACGATCTGGGAGATGTCGTTAATGGATCGACTGACGATAATCGCTTAAGCACAAAAACGATCTTTCTCGACATCAAGAAAACAATTTACTTCTGGTGGAACGTGGTCATGTTTCCGCGCGATCGTCAGGAACTTCAAGCACTTGAAAAAAAAACAAGCCTTAAAAATCAGTGGCTGATAGCTGTTGCGATTGTCGCCCTTGGTATTTTCACCCTTTTCCACTCACTCAGTTTCCCCCTTTTTGAGCCTGATGAAGCTCGCAATGCTCAGCTTGCATTAAATGCACTGGAATCGGGCCAATGGATGTCGCTCTCACTCGACCAAGAACCCTATTGGGATAAACCGCCTCTGCAAATTTGGGCTATCGCACTAAGCTACAAAATATTTGGAGTTAGTCAGTATTCCACACGCATTACATGTGCAATCGCTTCGCTGCTGACGCTGGTGCTCATGCTGGTTGTGGGAAAACGTTTGATCGGTTTTCGTGCTGCGGCGCTAGGAGCATCACTGCTTCTTTTGACCTCTGGCTTTGTCCTGGCCGGTCGCTACGTCACCATGGACGCCTCGCTTACTGCCGCAACAACCGCCACGATGTTATTTAGCTGGCTCGCCGTAAGAGACCAATCCAGCAAGAGGATGGCGTTCCTGGCAGGAGTTAGTTGCGGCATTGGATTTCTGATCAAAGGACCGATCATCGCAGTTCTTTGCCTGCCGCCGTTATTACTGGCCTCGTGGTTAAATCGAGGTCAAGCAAGCCTAAGAAAATCGCCGCTTCCCTGGATCTGGTTTTTGACACCCACTTTGCTGATAACCGCCCCTTGGTTTGTGGCGATGACGATCATCCATCCCGATTTCTTAGGATACTTTTTTTGGAAACATCACGTCGTTCGGTTCGCTAGTGCTTTCAATCATCGTGAACCATTTTGGTACTATGCGATTGGAATATTTTTATTCATGGCGCCAGCGTCCTATTTATTACCATCACTGGCAAAATATTTAACATCTTCACGTCCAACGAATCGCCTTTGGCGCACCAAAGACCAAGGATTTCTTTTTTTAACTGCAATCTGGATCATCGGATTTTTTACGATGGCGGAGTCCAAGTTACCGACCTATATCGTCCCCGCCTTTCCGCCTATTTGCTTGTTGATGGGCGTGTTGTTGAATCGAAAAGTCTTTCATCACGGCTTGAATTTGCCCGAAATCGCAGATGGGATATCTCACCCGACATGCGGTAATCAACAACGAGGCTCTCACAACATTAAGCACAAGAAAAAGACATTCCTCGAAGGTATCCCCAAAAGAGGACCCTATGAATTGACTCTCTGGACGGGAATCGCCTGCATCGCAATGGCCTTTCTCGGGGGAGGTCTTCTAGTTCCAGCATTGGTTTTTGCAACCACAGCCTCCGTTGTTGTTGGCTCAACATTGTGGCAAAGACCTGATTCTTCATTCCATCCAATCGCCGCGTCAGGTTGGGCAGGCTTTGCCATCACCTCGCTCATTCTGGTTTCATTTTCCGCTCATTACGTGTTGCCATCTTTTGCGAATTTCCGATCAATTCATAGCGCAACTGAAAACCTCAAATTGGAAGATCAGTTTCAGAACGCCCCGATTGTTTTTTACGGACGCGAGTCTTTTGGGGCATCATTGACCCACAATCCTCAACACGTCGTCAGCTTCAAAGCAAATCAAACTCGGCAATTAGTCGATTTCTTAAACTGGAATCCGACAACAATCATCGTCTCCTCCAAAGAACAAATGAAATCGCTTCGTGCTGATCTGCCTTGGACGATCAAATTAGAAAAACACGACATGCGACATGTCTATACGAGCCAGCCTGATAAGGCGGTGATTGCAAGAGTGATGAATAATCGGATCTACAAATAATCAGATCCGAGTTCGATCAAAAACTCACACCAACCTCAAAACGCTTTCTCGAACTCAGCTTCGCGGCCAACCAATCACGACGCCGGATGTTCGATCGTAATGACTCGTTTTGATTCGCAGGTTAGCGTGGTGGGCAAACTGCTGCCCAAGATTTCAGCCCTGGCGTTTCATTGTTTTGGCAGACCTCCAACTGATCAATCCGGCAGATACGACGTTGGTCCATGACCTATCAGTTTTTTGCCAGTAATAAAATTGATGACCAGCAGTCTCTCCTCGACTCAGGCTAAGTGTCGAATTTTCTAATCTTCGGCCGCACGCTTTCACACTCTTGGGCGATCTTCCAGACTCCATCGTTACAACCCGAACAGCCGGCCCAATTACCTAGCCGTTTAGGTTTATCTATCCCGTTGTTTCATTTTTACCCTGCAGGTTTGCCTACGTGTTGTAATTTTTCAACGTTAAGGCAAAAAAGCCTTAGCAACCGTTTAGAACTGGTTCCCCAATCAACAAGGCAGTGAAAATGGCGAAGAATAAAGCAAACTCAAAAACAAAAGAAGAACTCAACGAGCTGAACGAAGTCGGGACTCGCAAGAAGAGCAGCCGACGAGCCAAGAAGTCGCCTGCTCAATCAAAGACTGAAACTCCCGTCGTCGAGAGACGCAAAGTCAAGCGACGTCGCCAAATTGATCCAACAACGTGTGAGCGTGAATATTCAGATTGCGAAATTGAATTCATGCAGGCCATGGACGAGTACAAGCGGGCCAGTGGACGAATGTTCCCAACCTGCAGTGAGATCCTCGAAGTACTAATCAACATGGGCTACCGAAGAGTTGCTGATCCACAGGAACTTTATAACCCAGATTCACATGAAGGCTCGGCCCGGAATTCCGCGCCCCCAGCCTTACCGCCCGTTTGCGACCCTCGTC
>JAQWLH010000249.1 GCA_029247405.1 Mariniblastus sp. | reverse complement strand
AATTCCAAGAGGCTTGTGTTGCCGCTGATGTTGAGTTAATCAAGATTCAATGCGTTTCCGTGTTTCCACCTGAATTTAATTCTCAAGTTGAAGCGCTTGGCAACAAAGCGACTTTGCTTTCCTCGGAAACATTGCGAATTGTCAGACGATTAATGGATCGAACTGATGATGACCTCGAGATTGGGTGTGACAAACACGGCGGAAGAAGCAAATACTCAGGCTTAATTCAACAGTTCCTGACTGATGAATTCGTGATGGTTGGTGCGGAGTCACTTCAAGCCAGTGATTATAGTTTTCGCGAATCGGAACGCGACGTCGTCATTCGGTTCCAAGCAAAAGGCGAATCGTTTCTGCCTACCGCCCTTGCGTCCATGGTGGCCAAATACATCCGCGAAGTTTTCATGAAACTATGGAACGAATTTTGGCAGATGAGAATCCCCAACATCAAACCGACCAAGGGTTATCCCGTCGATGCTAAAAGATTCAAATCCGAAATCGCCGAGGTCCAAAAAGAACTGGGAATTGCAGACCACATGATTTGGCGAAACCGATAGCCGGTCAGCGTCACACTCACGCTTTGCTTGCTCGTGGCAATACGAGAGACGAATCCTGCCGACAATCACTCCCCATTTCTCTTCGCCTTCACGCATTTGCACCCCGCCATCTGGCGACTTCGAGTGAGAGGAGCCTTCACCCCGGCCAGGATCACCACCTGAATGGAAAGGAGTGCAGCCTCACTCAAAAATCCAGATTCGCTCAAAAATCGCAGACCGCGACTTAAAGTTCATAGGATTTCTCCTCGGAAGCCTGCGTAGCCCAACATCGTTGTCCTGCGGACTGGTAACACAGAAGCCGCTCAACAATAATGGGAGACTGGTAAGTTCAATCTCTAAGCTCGCGGACACAGCATGAAACGGCAATCATTTCTGACTCTTATTCTAGCGTTCTTTTGTTTTGGAGTGGGCACTGCCATTGCACACGACCCGGCGAATGACATGCTCGCAACGGCCACCACCTTTCTTAAATCGCTCGACGAAAACCAAACAAACCAAATCAGCTTTGAGTTTGATAATAAACTCCGCAAAGATTGGCAGTTTATACCAATGGAACGCAAAGGACTCAGCCTCAAACAACTGAAACCCCATCAGCAACACCTTGCAATGGCTCTGGTTCAATCGGCGCTCAGTCATCGAGGATTCGCAACGACGATGAAAATCATGGCTTTAGAGCAGGTCCTGCATGAAATGGAAAATGGAGCCGCAAAGCGTGATCCAGCGAAGTATCACTTCTTCATGTTCGCAACTCCGGCCAGCAACAAGACCTGGGGCTGGCGAATTGAGGGCCATCATCTTTCGATCAGTTTTACCATCGTCGATGGAAAAACGGTCGTAACGACCCCCGCATTTTTTGGATCCAATCCCGGAAAAGTACCCGACGGTAAATTGCTTGCCGGCCTCCGTGCACTAGGAGAAGAAGAAGATCTAGGAAGATCACTGGTCAAGCAACTCAATGTTGAACAAAAAGCAAAAGCCATTCTCAAGGGCAAAGCCCCAAGGGACGTTATCAATGGCCCAGGGCGGACCGCTGAACCTCTTGCCCCCAAAGGAATCGCAGCAAGTGAAATGAACGATGCTCAGCGAAAGCTACTTAAAGATCTTATTTCAACCTACTTGGGGAAGTTTCGGGTTGAGCTGGCAGATGCAGATTGGAAAAAAATTAACGATGCCGGTTTTGAAAAAATCCAATTCGCTTGGGCAGGGCCGCTCCAACCTGGCAAACCGCATTACTACCGTGTGCAAGGCCCAACCTTCATTCTCGAGTATGACAATGTTCAAAACAAAGCTAATCACGTGCATACGGTTTGGCGTGACTTCAAAAATGATTTTGGAGAAGACCTGCTACATCGACACTATCAATCGGTACCCCACGTCAAATAGTATCTTTTGTTCTTCTTCACCGGATGCTTTCAAATCAAATCCTTAACAGATAAATCAGAGAGGCCGTGATGACCAATTCAGCTGAAGCGAAAATGGCTGAAACGATGATCAAAAACCTGAAAGAAAAATCAGGAAGAACTCTCAGCCAATGGTTGACGATTGTCAAAAAATCAAAACTTGAAAAACACGGCCTGATCGTCAAGATGCTCAAATTAGACCATGGAATGACACACGGCTTCGCCAACATGGTTGCACATCACCACCTAAAATCTGCGGCATACACGTCAGGAAAAGCGGCGGATGAACTGGTCGGGAATCAGTATGCAGGAGATAAAATCAAATTGAAACCAATTTACGACGCTTTAATCCTTGCCGTCGATAAGTTTGGAAAAGACGTCGAAATTTCGGCAAAGAAAAAGTATGTCAGTGTTCGACGCAAAAAACAGTTCGCCATCATTCAGCCCTCCACCAAGGATCGGGTTGATGTCGGAATCAACTTGCCCAACGCTGAAGAGACGTTGAGATTAGAAATATCGGGAAGTTTCAACTCAATGGTCAGTCACCGAGTTCGCCTGACTTCGAAAAAGGATGTCAACTCGCAATTGAAGAGATGGTTAAAACAAGCCTACGACGCTTCTTAAAGTTTTGCTTTCGGTAGGTAGGGCGAAAACCCACGGGACACCCCGTCACCGCTGATCAAAAGAGCGACGAATCGAATGAGGGGATTCAGTGGGGACATCCAGCTCGAGAAAAACCTTCGTCATTCTATTTCAGCTATTTTTCATCCGCGCAAAGTTCCGCAACCGAAAAAGTCGAACATAAATCGCTAGCGACAAAGTGCATCATCCGTTTCGGAGTTATCTGAATTTCTGAGAAGATCGTCAAAATCAGAAATATTATGACTTCTCAACCCAAAAATGGCCGAAACAAAAGGTGGGTTCAACGGACTGAATCCGCGAGGGGGGAATCTCGCAGGACGCGAAATTGATCAAAGACACGGACGTCTTTGATCAATCTCACTCCTAAAATGCAAATCGCATTTTTAGAAGTATCTCCCTTGCTGAAGAAGTTCAGGACCGAAAACAACACGGGTTGTTTTTTCACTCAGAACATTTTTTTTGATGCTTAGCCAACCATCTCGTTTTTGGCCCAGGGAATAGGCAAGTCATTGCCTTTCACTGATACGATTTGATTGACTGCGATCAACGATTTGGAACAAGGGGGAAACTCTAATGCGACGTTTAGTGCTTGGAATCGCGGTCGCGGTTACATCGCTCATGCCTGTTTTGGGCGTAGCGGATGATCAGCAAATCGCTGATTTTATTAAGAGCCGGCTGCAAGCCGAGCAAACACAAGGTAATTTGCGCGGCTTTAATGTCGACATGCGTGTTCAAGAAGGAACCGTCTGGTTCAAAGGACACGTAGCAAATTCTGAACAAGAAATGACCATCCTGCGAACCGCGCAGCAAGCAGGTCATCTTGGGGTTGTCAAAGTAGTTGACGACATTGAAACCAAAGCAATTGCTCAGCCAACGCAGACTGCTGCGACGCCTTCGCAACCTGCAAACCTTGGCTTGATTCAAGGAACGGATCAAACCGTTGCAACTCCGATTGCTCAATCAGCTCCGATTGCTCAATCAATGCCGATCGCTCAGCCAGCACAGGCACCGCAGCAAATCCAAGCTGCACAGCCAGCACCGATGGCTCAGCCTGCTCAGAACTCTGTGTTTCAAGCTCAGCCAGCTTACCCACAGGCGTCACCTTACCAACAAGCCTCGAGCAGAGTTTACGCTCCAGGTGCGATGCAAGGTACCGCTGGTGGAAATCAGCCACTCCCATTTGCAACTGCAGGTGGCCCGACTGCTGGCCCTTCTGCGATGCCAGCGTCTTACGCTTCGCCATCTGCAATGCCATCGGAAGCACCCAACCTTCCAGGTTACGCTTGGCCGGGATACGCAGCATCACCCAACTACGGTGCTCTCTCATACCCGAAACAGCACTCAGCTTCAGCATGGCCCTACATTGGCCCATTCTACCCCTACCCACAAGTTCCACTTGGATGGCGTAAGGTCTCACTAGAGTGGGATGACGGCTGGTGGATGCTTGATTTCCACGACAAGTAAGTCGTTGAAAGCAACAGAAAAATTCAGCCCTGTCAGCAACTTGCTGGCAGGGCTTCTTTCTTGGCTTGGCGTAAAAACAAAAGCCACCCGACATTGATGCCTGAATTTATAGGGTAGCCAAAGCGAGATAAGTTTCATCCCGCATGCTCTGCCCCTGCTGGCTTCTTTAAACTCGCGTCAATTGGCTCACGACGTGGCTAAGTTGCCCCCAAAGCAAACCACGATCCGGTAAGCAGGGTGAGCCTCGAATTTAATGCCCGCCCTCTGATTGATGTCGCAGCTACCTTCCTGGGGAAAAACGTCACGTCGCCGAAACGCCTTCGAGCAGCTGATCGCGTGGACCGCTGCTGGTGATGCCATTGGGGTCAAAAGAAACGCAATAGAACAAAGCGAAGCGCCAGCAAACACATGCCAGCAGAACCATGCGTGCAATCGTGTTTTGCAAGGAAATTTGCTGGATCGCTTATGTTTTTCGGAATAGTCAGAATTATCCGCAAGTCCCGCAAACTTTATCACGATACCTAAGCATGAGAGTGCTAACACCACATAGGGATTTGCGATGTCGACCAAAAAAATCACTGTCACCATGATGCTGCTTGTTGCGGCGACGACAGTTTTCACAAGCGGATGCTTCTATTCTACTGGACCTACACTGGGGATCTTCAGTGTTCCCATTCCGGTATCTCCATATTGGCAGAAGAATCAAGAAGACAAATTTCATATCCATGAACGGTACGCTCGAGTTCCGATTCTTGGACCACTGCAGGCCGGTGGGCCAGCCGTCGCCTTGGACCCTCCAAGCGATGATGAAGTCTGGTGGGCACTTGAACGTGCCAACTCTGTCCAAGGCGGTTTTCCGTTCTTGAACGAAGTTCAGAGAAACAACGTCACGATCATTAAAGAAAAGATTGCTGACTACATCGACCCACCACGAGTCATTCCGCTGATCGGACCAGCTCAGTTGCATCATGCCCACTACAAGTGCACGATCTACTACACCGAGCGTCGGATCGTTGGTTGGCCAATTCCACACACCCTCGAAGATGAGGACGCTGTCGAAGTGGTTTATGTTGACCATAACCACTTCCACATGGCCGGGGATCCTGACTTTGGACCAGCCAGCACGCACTATTAACCAGCTGCGTCAATTCGAAAACAGATGCCGCTCCACTTGAAGCGGCATTTTTTATGGACTGGGCAACGTGGGACGGTCAAGCAAACCACCTTCTTTCTGAGCTTTGAAGCGAACAGAAGATTGGCGTTTGGTGAAGATTAATAACAATCATCATTACAGCGCTCAATTGGCACCAATTCACGGTACAATTTGGCGTCCCGAACAAGTCAGATGGTAATCACATAGCTTTGCAATCTGAACGAAATTATTGGTGATTCGTTAGGGGCAAAGTAACGGTGAGGTGGCTGACCAGTTCAATTGAATTGCGAAACATTCTTGTAGTATTCTCTTGTCGATCAACAAAGCGTCGGACCATTAAGTGACTGAGCAAACCGAAATGCCCAAAGCTGAAGACCCTTCGAAGGTTCATGAGGCCCGGCATCCAGATGGTCGCAAGACTTTTCTGGAGAAATGGTCGACGACCATCCTTTGCATCAGCCTTTTCTTTGCTCCGCTGATCATCATGGGCTCTGTCAAGTCACTGAAGGTGCAAGCCAACGATGTACGTCAGTGGTTGCCCAGCGGTTTTGAAGAAGCTGTGGTCTACGACGAATTCGTTTCTCGATTCGGCATCGATGAGATGCTGGTCCTGAGTTGGGAGGATTGCAAGCTAGGCAATCCCAAAATTCAGGAATTTCAAACAGCACTCGAAGACGCAGAAGCCAACGGGAAAAAACTCTTCAATCGAGTCATCAGTGGTCCAACCGTGCTCCAACAGATTCGAGATGTTGGTGTCAGTCGTAAGACAGCTGAATCACGGGTGCGCGGACTGCTCATTGGCCCTGACAACAAAACCACTTGCATTGTCGCCTATCCAAGCCCGACGGACGATAAGATCCCCGCAAAGATTGAAAACCGGCGGGAGATCCTGGAGCACATCTACTCACTAGCCAGTGATCTAGGGATTGAGTCAGATCAATTGCACATTGGTGGACCGACGGTCGATGGCGCCGCGATCGAGATCGAGAGCAAAAAGTCACTGGGAACGTTCCTGTGGATGACGATGATCTTGGTCTTCCTCCTGACCTGGTATCGCATGCGCGATTTACCCCTCACCATCCTAGTCATATTTTTCGCTTCGCTTTGTGCCGCCGTTAGTTTGTCAATCCTGTATTGGACAGGTGGCAAAATGAACTTAACGATGGTCATGCTCCCAACCTTGACGTTTGTCCTCGGTGTGTCGGGCTGTGTTCATGTGGTTAATTATTACCGCAAGGCATCTACCCTAGGGTTTGGAATTCGCTCAGCTGATCAGGCGATCATCGACGGGGGACAGCCAATTGCACTTTCAGCAACCACCACCGCAATTGGGCTCATGTCATTGGCGACAAGTAGCGTGATTCCGATCAAACTATTTGGCCTCTATTCTGCGTTGGGGATCGTGTCGAGTATTGCGATCTTGGTTCTGGTCTTGCCGGCCACGCTTTACCTCCTGCGTGGTCGAATTAGCAAACGATTTTCAGACGAAACGACCATGTCACGCCGAGAGCGACACACCGGGGTGAGTCGCTCGACATCAAAGTTGCTCATGCTGGTTTGTCGGTCTCACTGGTGGGTGGTCATTCCGAGTTTGATTGGTATCACCATTTTGGCGGTGGGGATTTTTCGGCTTGGTGCATCCGTCAAAATTCAAAATCGTTTTGCTAGTGGCACGAAGATCATCACCGATTACCGTTGGCTTGAGGACCATTTGGGCCCCCTCGTCCCGATGGAGGTCGTTCTTCGTTTTGACCCTGAGTCGGAACTGGTGCCTTGGCAACAAATGCAAATGGTCAAATCACTCGAACGAGCAATCAAACAAACCACCGAAGTCAATGCCACGCTCTCAGCCGCAACGTTTGAGCCAACACTGCCTCGTGGCAATCGTTTTGCTGACAAATTTAAACGTCAAACTGGAATTAAAAAATGGACTGCGATGCTCAACGGCAGTCCCGATCGCGATAGCACTTTCGAAGATGCAAAATTAGTAAAACTAGCGGGTGATGAATCCTTCTGGCGGATTAGCCTTCGCGTCGCAGCACTCAACGACATTGACTATGGACGGTTCCTCGAAGATATCCGCGCCAATGTCGATCACCAACTCGAAGACCTTGACCAGCACGGCGTCAGCGCCGAGTTGACTGGGGGCATTCCGATGGTGTACATCGCTCAACATCAAATTTTAAGTGACTTGATGTGGAGTTTTTTAACGGCCTTCCTGATCATCATGGCCATCCTGATGTTTGTGCTTCGCAGTATTCGCGCCGGACTGATGGCCATGATCCCCAATGTGTTCCCACCTCTGGTCGTCTTTGGGGCGATGGGTTGGCGGGGAGATTCAATTGAAATTGGATCAGTCATGACCGCCAGCGTGGCCTTAGGTATTGCAGTTGATGACACCCTTCATTTTCTGACTTGGTACCGGCGTGGCACACTCGAAGGGTTATCCCGATACGCTGCGATTAAGTTTGCCTTTAACCATTGCGCCAAAGCAATGATTGACACCTCGCTGATCTGCGGACTTGGAGTCATTCCATTTTTGTTTGGTGTCTTCATGCCCACCGTCAAATTTGCCTTACTACTGGCAATTATGCTTTTAACGGCCTTGCTAGGCGACTTGATCTTATTGCCAGCGATTTTGGCCGGTCCAGCCGGAAATCTATTTCGATTAGGGAAACGCAAGAAATCACTTGATGAAACCGAGCAAGATGACGATTTAGAAGAAGAGGAAGTTGAGTCGGACCTCCTTGGCCCACCCCACTCGAAACCAATCAAATTGGTTCGGAGAATGTAAAACCAGTCGTGGAGGTACCGCGACACCCAACAATGTGACTCTAAGTAACATTGCCCGCGGGTAAGGGCTTGGAAACCCATTTCCACCCCCATAAAAGCCTTTAAGGCTTTCCAAATTAACAGTTTGAGATTAGACTTACGTGGCTGGAAATCACGATTTTTTGCGATCCAAGAGTATTTCGCCCCGCGGATAAATACCACTCCAGCCAGACCAAACCCTTTTAGTAAAGTTCTTTTATGCCTGACATTTTTGATAAGTGCGATGAATTTTGGAGTCGCATGAAAAAGGTTGCTGGAGACCATTTTGATCCAACAGTTTTCTTTCGAAAATTTCCTGTCACGAATTGTTTGCCGCGCGTCGAGGTAGAGGGCAAGCAATATCTGCAGGTAGCCACGAACGACTATCTTGGATTTGCCACTCATCCTGAGGTCATCGAAGCGGCAACAAAGGTTGTTTCAGAATCCGGAGTCGGAACACCGCTAGGTGCACGACCACTGACTGGAAACACTCAGCTTCACCTGGACCTCGAAGAGAAGCTAGCTGCTTTTCGGGGTACCGAAGCCGCCCTTGTTTTCAATCTTGGATTGGGGGCAATGACCGGCACCGTCGCCTGCATGGTCGGTCGGAGAGAGCGAGTTTTCGTAGACGCTTACGCGCACGGATGTTTGCATGATGGCGCACGTCTTTGTAAGGGCGAAGCCTCGTGGTTCGGACACAATGATTTAGATGACCTAGAAAGCCAGCTCAAAGCCTGCCCACTGGAGCAACCTAAATTGATTGCGGTCGATGGTGTTTATGGAATGACCGGCGATCTGGCACCTCTCCCGGAATTGGTAAAACTTAAACACAAGTACAAAGCCCAATTGTTTGTTGACGACGCCCATGGCACTGGCGTTCTCGGTGACAATGGCCGAGGCACACCGGAACATTTTGGTGTTGAAGCGGAAGTCGACTTGCATGGCGGAACTTTTGCCAAGTCATTCGGCACTTTTGGTGGTTACGTTTGTGGAAACAAAAAAGCTCTCGACTTCATTAAATTTGTTTCTCCAGGATTCGTTTTGACCAAAGGATTGCCTGGCTGCATTACAGCCGCCACGATCAAAACTCTTGAGCTAATGCAAACAATGCCCGAAAGACGGCATCAATTGTGGAGCAACGTTCACACATTGCGAACGGGCCTGCGTGATGCCGGGTTTATTATTGGCGATCCACAAGGTGCAGTGACTTCAATCTACACACGAGGTGCTTTGGCATTATCAGCAGTGAAGATGTTAATGGAAGATCACAACGTGATCGTAAATCCTGTCATGTACCCAGCGGTCCCTTACGGAACCTCGATTATTCGCATGACCGCAAGCGCGTTGCACACCTCGGAAGACATGCAGTGTCTCATTGATGCTATTGTTGCAGTCTCCAAGAAACTTCCGCTTCACGAAGCCAATTCGGCTGCCGCCCACAAGGCGATGGCCGCCGCGAAGAGCGCTGGTACTGCGGCAGGGGTCACAGCTCCGTCATCCTCCACAAACGGTTCAGCTCACTAGCCGGTTTGATTTGGGAGGACGGTTCCGGCCATTATGGGCAGGAACCGATTTTACTGGGGAATGTGAAATGAGCGAAGAACTCCACCTTACCGACTAGTGTCAGGTCAAGTGCTCCGGTGACGGCCAACCTTGTTTCATTATCTTCAGCACTGGGAATGAGATTCACGAGGTGAAAAACCACGTGAACTCATCAACGGAGGAAATTTGCTTCACTCGCTTTCCATCGAGCCCGTAAGATCCCCAAAGCAAGAACGCGA
>JAQWLH010000245.1 GCA_029247405.1 Mariniblastus sp. | reverse complement strand
TTGCGCTCTTGCGCTCTTGCGGGTTTCAGTGCCGCAAGTCAATTGCCCGGTCTCGCTATCGCTACTATCCGTTTGAAAAGTAGTCGGAATGCTTTGCTTCCGATGTTATGTGTAGCTTACGTCATTGCTTTGACAGGGGCGGGGTTGTTCTTGTTGGTTGCGTTGGATACAGAGCCTGCAGATTCGGTCAACAGTGCTGGCCACATGTACATCCTTTTATTACCTGTCCTTCACCTCGCATTTAGTTTTGTTCTGTATTTACTTGCGTTAACGTTCACCTTGGGCGTAATGTTTTTTCGCTTCGTAAGACGAAAAGATGTGAATGGCTAGGGGAAGAGACGGCTGATGTCGGCGAGCAAGATGATTGATGTTTTAAGTCTTCAGATTTTTTGGTGATGAAAGTTTGGGGTGCCGTTGTAACCCAATAGAAGAGGCAATTATTGTGTCAATTTGTTGACCAAGAATAATGTGATTTCGGTTTAGAAGTCTTAATTGCATCCTCGCGAATATGATGTAATCTTCGACGTGCGACTTCTCCTTTTCTATCTCGATTTCAATTTGTCGAATCTTCAAAGCAATCGTTTGTGATAATCAACTGATGATTGTTTGGAGAAGCCACGCAAGGAGTTCTTTTAGGGCGTTTGTATAGCGGGACTAATTTTCATGTGTTCAGATTGGTCTAGGCGAATCAAGTAATTTTAAAAGGTTGCGAGTTTCGTCGTCAACAAAATCGTCGATCATCGAATCTGCCTTAGATTGTAAGCGAACCAGTCCGAAGCGGATGCGTCATGAAGCCTACCCAAATTTAAAAGGGCCCCATATGAGACCGCGGAAATATTGATCGTGGACTCATTTCGTGTCATATTCACACGCCTGGACGAAAAAAATATCTGTTTACTTCTGCAATCAACCGTTATGTGTTGTAGTCTAATAAGTGTACAGATCCTTAACGGTAGTTACGAAAGGTTGGGTGTGATGAAGATGCGAGCCGCATATTCAAAATTGCTTGTTTGTATTTGCGTGGGGCTTGGTGCCGCCGCGGTCTTTTTTCAGCCTCCGCAGATGTTGGGCGACGGTGCAACAACCTTAACAACGGTATCGAATCCGGCAGCGGTGGATGTTTCGAAGATTTACGGCAGGATCCAGATTGTAAAATCATTCCCCGATTATAAAGTTGAGGTGGTCGATTCATTCCCAGATTTAAGAGTTCAGGTCGTGAATTCATTTCCTGACAAGCCCGGTAAATGGGAAATCGTCAATTCTTCTCCCGATTTTAAAATCCAATTCGTAGATTCTTTTCCCGACTTTAAAATCAAATATGTGAGTTCGTTTCCCGGTAGCACAACAAAAATTGGGAACACTCAGAGTGGTCAGTGAGCCCAAGGCAACTGTTGTCACTATAAAATCTTGATACTGAGATCGAGCGTTTTGCGCAATTGCCGTTGTCTTGGACAATCCCTGTCCACGTTTAAGCGAGTCCCCTTTACCGCTCCAAGGGATACCGCTCCAAGGGACGGGCCAGCAAACTGTCGATGACGGCTTCCATTCGACCCATCGTAATGCTGCCGCGGGACTGAGTGAAATATAAAACGATCAGTTCCTCGTCAGGCCACGCCCAGGCATAGGTAGCGTCAGATCCGCTGTGGCCAAAGGCCACAACTTTTCCTTCTTTTTCGTAAAGCTGCATTAGCTGTCCATAGGAGGCACCAAGTCCCGCGAAGCCAGTTGGCATAGTTGTGCGAGAAACCGGAGTGAGCATTCTTTCGATGGCGGGTTTTGAAAGTACTTGTTTACCGTTTACCATTCCCCCATCTAAAACCATCTGCATAAAGCGTGCGTAATCAACGGGCGTTGAGTAAAACCCTTGGGCGAACATGGGAAAGGAAAAGTACGGAGTTCCCTGCCAACGCCAAAACTGTCTCCAACGGCCACGTCCTCCGGCATTCTTCCCCGCCACACGAGACAGCCTGACGTCGCCTTTGCGCAACAGTGTGATCGAGTCACTCATACCTAAGGTCTGAAGCAATCGACGTTCAATCATTTCTTCGGCGGGTTCGCCGGCGGCTTGCTCAATGATTGCAGCGAGAGTGTCAACATTTGCATCGGCATAGTGGTACTGCGTCCCGGGTTCAAAAAGTTTTGGTCCATAAGCGCCCCAGTAATCTGCGACTTGCCCAATATGTTTGTAACTCGAATAGTCCGACCAAAGGCGGCCAGCGGACTTCATGGGCAAACCGCTGCGGTGGGTCAGCAGATGTTCGATGGTAATGTTTCGAGAGAGGTCGTTGTCAAACGATTTGAGATACTTGGATACTGGATCGGACAAATTCAAGACGTCTTCGTCAATCAGAACCTGTGCCATAGCGCCAGCCAACGGTTTTGTCATAGAGCGAATACTAAAGATTGTATTTTTCACCAACGGTTGGTCACTTTTTGGAGCATCTAGCCCGAATACTTCGTGCATTACCGTGTGTCGGTTTTTAATGATAAGCAGTTCGGCTCCCACAATTTCTTCAGCGTCGACGAATCCATTGATAAGCTCTCTTAACCGTGCCTGCACCCCAGCAGAAACCCCCTGGCTTTCAAGGGTCGCGACTGGAAACGGATTAGCGGAATACGCATTTGGTTTTTTCACTGCCGTGTTGCTTCCAACCTCCGGTTGCTGCTCCTGAAGGATTCCAAAGCTCTCATTTGCATTTGCCCTCCCGAGACCGCATCCCAAAATTGGAATGACCCCCAGACAAAGTAACACTAGACTAAATTTCATTTTGCACCTTTAGGTCGCGAGCCTTCCGTATCCCTCGAAGGGACGAAAGGAATGGATGTTAGTTCTCAATGAGGGATAAGCTGCCTTATCCGCTGAGTATTTTTAATTGGCAAAAGCTATAGGAGATGGGGGTTGTTGGTGGCGTTTTGCCTTCAATGTTTACAAAACTTAATTTTGATTTTTTGTGACTGGCCAAGGCTCAATCGGAACACGCCGTTACGCATTAAAACTTGCCAACAAGATACTCTAAATTTGAGTCAATGTCGCAGAAAGGAATAATGGGGCAAAATCATTCTTCTAAATTAACCTTTTCGGTTCATTTATCATCACAGGATTCCTTTCTCGTGAGATCTTTGCCGTTACCTTGCAACCGATGAGTCAACAGTAATGGATTGGGTGAACTAAAATACCCACAAAAGGATTGGCCCATCGATTAATTTTACAATGATAAAACAGTTTGCTTGAGGGATCCCTGTCATTTTGAATGTTCAAATGGAAATACTCTTCGTTCAATGGTTCAGGTCAACCGATGAGTTGAGGTTGACAGTGACAATTTCATCATCAATCTCGTTTTTGGGAACGGCGATGCCGCTGGGAGTATACGTTGGGTGCACTCCGCCGATTAGGTCTCAGGGGTGGTGTTTGAAATGTGTTAAGTCGTAGAAATCCTGAAATCTGATAGTGATTGATTGGGATTGGGAGTTAAGCCTCGGTCGTCTTGTTTTAAACCGCTTACCAGTCTTCGATTCTCCCGATCTGGCGAAGCATGTTGAATTAGGAATTTTCGGTTTGACGAGATCGCATCCAATTGATGCTTGAGGAAGCATTGAGTAGACGATCCTCACAAACTGGGTTTGTTTATACCCACAAAACGAATACGCGTTTTGCATTTTCGAAACGCTTTTTAATTCGAAAACTTGTTTTGAAAAATGACGCAACCATTCATCCGAATGCGGCTTGTTCAAATCGGGAACCGGTAACAAGGTAGGTTGTCGCACTCCTCCCTCGGATTTTCGCGGTTTTTCGCCCACATTGGTGATGGGATTCATGTCGGTTTTGACTTATGCTGAAAGCCTCTCAGTCCGTCACAATTCAAATGCAAGATCCATGATTCGCACATTTTTGATTACTGTTACGATTTGTTCTGCTTTTTTGTTTGGCAACCGAATCGGTTACGCTTTTAACGACTTGCCTGCCGCGGACATCATCAAAGATCTAAAGGCTTGGGCTGGACAATCTGAATCTACCAGACCCCGGTTGGGCGATCTGGATTTTGCTAAAACGCCATTGAGTAAAGCCCAGGCAAAAGAAGCTTCAGCTATTCTCGTGAGTGACTTTCGGAATCAACTAGTCAGCCAGCGAAAAAAGGAATGGGCGGAAAAAGTTATCCGGCTTGATAAACTGGAAATGAAGTTCGATTACCGTGTTTTCGGAAAGAAACCCAAAACGGGGCGCCGGTTATTTATCTCCATGCATGGTGGTGGTGGGACGACGGCTAAGATTAACGATCAACAATGGAAAAACCAAATACGTCTTTATGAGCCTGCGGAAGGAGTCTATTTAGCACCACGTGCGCCCACAGACACATGGAACCTTTGGCACCAAGGTCATATTGACGATTTTTTCACGAGGATCATCGAAGACGCCATTCTTTTTGAGGATGTCAATCCAAATCAGGTTTACATCATGGGTTATTCGGCTGGCGGGGATGGTGTGTACCAACTCGCTCCCCGGATGGCAGATCAACTTGCCGCGGCAGCCATGATGGCGGGCCATCCAAACAATGCCTCTCCACTTGGATTAAGAAATATTGGCTTTACTTTGCATATGGGAGGACTGGACAAGGCCTATAATCGAAATGGCATTGCCCGCCAATGGAAACAGAAGCTAGCCGACCTACAAGAAAATGATCCCGAAGGCTATCGACATGAGGTAACCATTCATGAGAAATACGGGCACTGGATGAATCGGGATGATCGAGTTGCGGTCCCCTGGATGTCCAAATTCAGCCGTGACCCGTTACCAGAGAAGATTGTCTGGTTTCAATCAGGACGAACACATTCTCGATTCTATTGGCTCGCGGTGGACGAGAAAAATAGAGTCGGTGGCAGTCAAGTTTCAGTTTCTATGACTGGCAAGATTGGATCAGAGGCCGCGGCTGATTCATCAAGTGCTGCCCGGTTTGAAATCGGGCAAGCAGAAAAGGTTAAGTCACTGACCCTTCGAATGAATGATCGTTTCGTTGATTTGGATCAACCCATTACGGTGGTTCTTCCCTCAGGCCAACAGTTAACCCAAAAGGTCCCCCGAACTATTGGTGCAATTCACCAGTCATTGTCTGAGCGATTTGACCCGGAGTCAATTTTCTCTGCGGAGTTCACTGTCGCGCTTGAGTGACCTCGCATTCGTTTGAGTAAAACCTCCACCCCACGGTCGCCAGCCACCAATCGAGGTAAATTAAAAAGCCCTGGCCCGTTGTTTGCTTCCCGTTTATTTTCACCAGAGGGTGAAGATGTTGACGGACATGAAAACGCAAACACGAAGACGGGGGCAACCCTGGCCACTGTTTTATGCTTGATATTCAGACGGCTGCTTTATCAAAGACGGCAAGTCAAACATGCTGACTGCCCCTCAGATTCGGAATAACTAATGATCGTTACGATCTGATCCTGATGGATGTGAAACAGAGTCTGGACGTTATCGGTCTGAAGGGTGATTACTCTGTGAATTCACCAAAAGGTCGACCTGCGAATTGGCGCAATTCCTTTGCCAGCTTTTGCTTTAACATTTCGACCACTTCGGGGTGTTTGTAAGCAATGTTGTGGACTTCGTCCGGGTCCGAATTCAAGTCATAAAGCTGGTCAGTCGCGAAATAGTTTGGATTCGATTTGGCTGCAAAATGGCCTAAATGTAAATTTCGAGTCAGGTAGGGGAGATCGAGACCGGCATTATCCTTGTAGGCATTGAACTTATGTCCTCGAGCGATCAACGCTTGGATTTTTGCCGGATAACGAATGGCGATGTACTTCCAGTCTTTGGTTTTGACACATCTCGCGTGACCTAGCTCTCCCAATAGCACCTCGCGAAGCGGAGTTGGATCGTCGTTCAATGCCGCCTTGAAACTCATTCCGTCGAAGCGGTAATCTTGAGGGGGTTTGACGCCACAAATGTCCATTACCGTAGGGGCAAAATCAATATTAGCAATGATTTCGTTATTCTCTAATCCAGGTTCAATCGTTCCAGGCCATAAACAAAGCATTGGCACTCGCATTCCAAAATCATACAAAGTCGTTTTACCGTGTCGGTATGCACCATGGTCAGGTGAAAACACAATCATCGTTTCTTCGGAGAGGCCAAGCTCTTTGATTTTGTCGATGATTGCACCAACGCCGTCATCCAACCACAAAGCATAGGCGGCGCGGTCTTTAAACCCGGCCTCGCGGTTTCGCTTCAGCACATCATCGCGCGTAGGAAGAACATTGAAACCACGTTCGATAAACCCTTCACCAGTCATGCGTGGATCAGCTTGAAGTGCGTTCTTGTCGA
This sequence comes from Mariniblastus sp., assembly GCA_029247405.1. Lineage (GTDB taxonomy): Bacteria > Planctomycetota > Planctomycetia > Pirellulales > Pirellulaceae > Mariniblastus. The sequence goes on along the minus strand of JAQWLH010000245.1, from coordinate 5,569 downwards.
TCCAGGGCGCAGGTCCATGGTGTAACGTCGTTGAGACGCAAAGAAAGAATGGCTTGTCGTCAACAGAGTCCAAAAATTTCATTGTCTTATCAATGGTCCAGTCGAGGTTGTGGACATTCAATGCTTTGTTGTGAAGCTCCTTCAGGTTGGCACCGTACACGCCGTCAACAAAACTAAAGCCGTACTTTTTGATTTCGTTGCACCAACGTTGATGATGTTCGCGCATCAACGTGTTGATTTTCGGATCCCGCGGATCAGCGTCAATGCTCCAATTGACTTTCATCGCTGCGTCGTTATTTTTGCGGGGGTGAATCCAGTCGTGTCGGACTACATGCGACTTGCCTACGAACCCGGTGTAATAGCCATTTTTTTGCAAAACTTTGGCGAGGTTCCACCGGTCCGTTTCGAGTTCGCCGATGTTCTCAACTTGAGTTTGGTCTCCCGGCGGATGCTCTCGCATGAAACGTTGACCCTCGCATCGGCCGGCATACCGTCCGGTCAAAAAACTGTATCGCGAAGGCGAGCAAACGGTGGAAGTAACATTGAAATTGCGTAAATAAAGCCCATCTTTGGCCATCTGGTTCAGACGCGGCGTGTGGACTTTGCCCCCCATAAATCCGAAGGAATCCCAGCTTTGGTCATCACTCAGAATGAAAACGACGTTGGGCCGATTCTTGTCTTGTTGTCCTTCCTCGGCGGGTAAGACCGAGCCAAGTGTAAGGATCAACAAAAGAGTGAAGAGTGTTTTCTGCATATCTCATCCCAGAAAGTTGTGCGTGACCGCTGGAGCACTGAAAGACAAATAATCCCGTCGCAACTTAATCATTGAGAATCAAGAAGCCGGCAGGTCCACGTTAAAGAGAATCAATCGAGCTCAGAGTTTCCGCCGAAGAACGAAAATCATGCAACCGTCAATAAATGAAATTAGCGGCAGCGAGGCAACAGTTTAAACATGCCGACGCAAAAGGCAAGCAAAAGAGAGAGAGGATCAGGTACGGTAGAGACTGTGAATGAGAATACATTTAGTCTGCGCTGATCGGTATCTTGTGACAAGAACGACTTGATCGTCAGTGTCTTGCAACAAAGCCGTGTACTCCAGAGGAAGACCTGGAACATTGAAAGGGTTCGACACTGCTGTAGGTCGAATTGTGCGTTTTCTTAGAGAACCGATATCGGCCAACGCCAAGAATTGTGAGTTTATTTCTACACTGACTTTTATTTGTCTGTTTGGACCAGCGTCTATGATGGGTGGCTCAAACTTAGCCAACCATGGATCCTATAATGCCCACCACACCATCAATGCGGCGGAAGTGGATAAGTTCCTATTTCGGTATGAAAAATTCGTTCCTGCACTGAATCTGGATCGCCCAAATTCATCTTGCTGTTTGGTTCGCGCCGGACAATCCGTCGACCAACGGAGGATTGATGGTTTGCGCTGAAGGATGGGCGGACAGTCGTCCCGGTTCGTCTGCAGTTGGGGAAATTAGTCGCGTGAGTTTTTGGATAATGAGACCTGACAAGGTTTGGGCGGAGCGACGAACTCGGGATGTTTCACCACCAACTATCAAGCGTTGGTTTTCTTTTGCTTTGCGGGGGCGGTAGTGACTAGATGTCATCCAGTCCTTTTTGCGACAAGCTGACGGTTACCTCATCGCTCGTAAATTTTTCAAACATTCACGGAACAGTTCAATGAACTCCTTTTTGTTTTCGGCTTGCCGAGCCCGCGGGAGAAAATCTGTGTTCAGGCAAAGCTGAGAAAGTTCCGCCAGGATGCTGAAGTGAATTTGCCGATTGTTAGGTGAGCCGGTGGTAAAAAAGAACACATCTGCTTTGTCTCCGGCAGATGTACCGTAGTTGATCGGCTCCCTCGTGGTCAGGATCGCGATCGCCGAGTCTGCCACATTTGCTTGTGTCAATGTCGCATGAGGCATTGCAACACCATTGCCAACAAACGTGTTCTGGATTTGCTCACGTTCCCATAGTGCCGAATTTATTACGATTGGGCCGATATCGGGATAGTGGGCATCCAGTAATTCCGTTGCCTTCCTAAAAAGTGACTCTTTTTTGGGAACTTCCAGGTTAACTTCGATGCATTGCTCATCCACAAAATTCAACAAGTTGAATTCTTTCTCAACCGCAATGTTTGCGATGTCAAAGGCCTCATGGGATTGCAGGAATGGGGTCTTGAGCCACAGCACGGAGCATTGGGCGCGGCGCGTCAAGTTGTCTTTGGCAGTGCCCCACAGGCGACCCTTGAGTGTCCGGTTAGGGGCGGCGCCCATGACGATCAAATCATATCCGCCGGTCATTTGTTCGATGGCGTCGAGTTCATTTGTGCCGTTCAATACGATCGCCGTCGTTGGGCTGATGCAAAGATCTCGGAGTTGATCAATGTAGTCGGCGCGGGCTTGTGTTTTGTGGGGTTCTTGGCCATCGGCGACGAAGCAAATAAAATTCAATTTGGCGTTGTAAATTTGCGCTAGATGATCGGCAGTCGTGACGACCAGTGAATCGTGAGGTCCCGGTTCAGCAAATACGAGGATTTGTCGAATGTATCGAACCCCTGTGTCTTTGAAGACAGCGAGATTGCAGGGCAAATGATCTTGCAGCCAGCCAAGCGGGTTTTGAAACGATATCCCCAATCGGCGGCGTCCCGCGGCTTCCATGACGACCCATTCACAGTCAAGCCGACGGGCGACCTGGTGAATAGTGTCCACCACATCGCGAGTGACAGTTTTGTCGTATTCCAACACCACATCTTCGGCTTCGGCCATCGCGTGGATTCGTCGACTCAGGGCTACCGATTGCTGATCCTCTTCCAAGGCATCGGCAAGGTAGATTTGTTCAGGAACGGCCGTCACATGTAGGACTTCGAGCCTCCGGCCATGGGCAAGTGAAGCGCCCATTTCAACCAACGTCTCCGGCGAACGTTCGCTGCCAAATAAAGGAACCACGACTGCTGCTTCGGTCGGCAATTCTTCATCAAGTGTAGCAATACTGTTTTCAGCGGTTTTTGAAATCAGATCGTGCCGTTTCCCCATTTTTGCAAGAACGCCTCGGCGTGATGTTTGCCGTCTACCGTAGCCAAAATACGAGATCGCTCCGACAAGCATGATACAGGCGATGGCAAATAGACTGGTCAGTCCCATCGCAGTAAGGAGCACGATGCCGCTGATAATACCGGCCAATTGGATGAACGGGTAAAGAGGTGAGCGGAATCGTGGCTGGTACCACTCGCTGGCGATTTCTCGCAAAACAATTACGGTTCCGCAGACAAACATAAAAGCGAGAATCATAAACGCGCTAGCCAGTTTGGCAATTTGTTCAACGGGTAGAAAAACGATGCTCACACCCATGACGATCGAGGTGAGCAGGATGCTAACAATCGGCGTCATAAAGCTCGAGTTGATTCGCGAAATACTCTCAGGAAGGAGTTGGTCGCGGCTCATTGCAAACGGACATCGTGAGGCAGCCAGTAAACCCGCGACTGCCATCGAGACCATGGTGACGACCGCAAGCAAGGCGGCCACGATTCCAAATACTTTGCCGCCAAGAATGCACGCAAGTGTGTAAATTGGATGGAGGTCAGGTTTTCCGGTACCGTCGGGATTGGTCAGTGACTCAGTGGGAACATTGCTCACTAGAACGAAAACAACAAATACATAGACACACATTACCGTCAACCAAGAAATCAAAATTCCCAGAGGCAGGTTGCGGTCTGGGTTTTTGACTTCTTCGGCAATTGCGGCAACTTTGGTCACCCCGGCATAAGAAACGTAAACAAACGCGGTCGCTGCCAAAAAACCGTGCCAGCCATGGGCAAAGCTGTGTTGGATTGAACTCGGATCCATCCGCCCCAAACCTAACAGTGAGAGAACCAAGAGTGCTAATAGAACGCCGGCAATGACAAATTTTTGCAGCTTGCTGATGACGCTGACGCCGACGATATTCAGCAGCGTGATAATAAACAAAAGGGTGAGTGCGACGGGCTGGATTGGTAAATCGACCAACACCGATAAGTAGGCCCCAAATCCAACCAAAGCGAAGGCACTTTTAAGGAGCAAAGACAACCACAATCCAATGCCGGAAATGGTTCCTGCTAAAGGCCCAAAGGTTCGTTCGAGATAAACGTATGTGCCGCCCGAGGTCGGCATGGCAGTGGCTAACTCGGATTTTGAAAGGGCGGCGGGGAGCACGGAGAGGCCAGCGACCAGATAGGCCAACCAAACCATGGAGCCCGTTTTGGCGGCAGCCAATCCTGGTAATACAAAAATTCCGCTGCCCAGCATCGCGCTCATGCTGATTGCGACGACAGCTCCAAGTCCCAGACGACGTTCAAGCGTTTTCAGAGGTCTACCTTTTACCTGTTTAAGATTTCGCCGTTGTGGCAGACAACAAACTACTAGGAGGGAGTGATCGATCCGATCAGACGCTTCCAAATATATTGACGCGCTAAATTCCCGCCTTCAGATTGATAAAATTCGATAGGTTCCCGCATTCAAACAACAGAAATTGCGTGAACGCGTTAACTCCTTCGAATGTTAGCAAGCGACTCGCAAGGTGACAAGCAAGGAAGTTGAAAGCAGCAATACGGCAGACTCGCAGAGGAACGAAAACCTTCAAAAACAAAGGGGGCTGCAGCGGAGAGGTAGGCTTGTGCCCAAAAATTAAGATTATGTAAAGACGGCTGTGCGGTGAGTTGGGCCGAAATTCAGAATCAGCAAACGCCTAAAAACGAATTGATATGTTCCTGATAAAAATCAATTTCAAAGTGTGATAACTGTTAGGGCTGAAAATAGCTGACTAGATTTAATTAACGCCGGGTTTCTGAACGTAACAAAAGCGATTGATCAGCGAACTTCACGCATTGGCGTGTAAATTATTTCCTGTGTTTCGACTAAATTTTGAACCGACCAAGTGAATCGTAAAATGCGTGGGTAGAGTCGGTTTTTTCGCCATCGGTAGAAAAACGTGATCCGTGGAAAGATCTCGCCTTTTTGAACTTCTGATCAGTTCATATTGGAAGGTTATTAAGGTGTTCGGATCAACAGCTTCAGCATGCTTTGAGGCAAAATTTGGTTAGCCTCCTGCAAGCAGAGCCTTCTGGCAGACGTGAATCAAAGCATCTAATTTTTTTTAAACTTAGGCGATCACCCGGTCAGTATCCACCGACGAAGGCAGCTCCCGTGATCGGCACGCGTCGGGTGAAGAACACTTTTTTGGGGAAATGATTGATCGAATTGAGTCTTATACAGTTGATCTGTTTTAGTTAAATGGTGCGGCGGAAAGGACTGGAAACCGTGGCAAAGATTTTGCCAGTTTCGGGCGATTGAAAATTTGAAAAAATGTAATCTTTGTCAGCTGAGATGGGAGGCTTAAACAGTTGCCTAGAATTCAATTTTGAATTTGTGATTGCGAAGTGAGAGTTGACATTCCCTGATTGCCTTCATGCACGCGCTCCCCTGGCGGCCTAACGATTCGGTCACCTCAAGTTGCGTTGACGGTTCGCAACATTGGTGTACTTACCTTTTTACAAAAGCCCGGTTGGGCCGCGCCATACAAACAAACC
>JAQWLH010000223.1 GCA_029247405.1 Mariniblastus sp. | reverse complement strand
TTCACCCAACGGAAACATTTCACTTGATCAATTGGCGGCCGAAGTGATTGGCTCAAAGACACGTTTCCCATCCTTGAACGTTGGGGCTGGGGGCGGATGTGAGATGTGCTGGACGCGATCGGGGGTTAACGTCCCTGCAATGACCAACGCTCGGGATGTCTTTCGAGCTCTATTCGTTGATGACAATGTCGCAACCAACAGGTCCCTCGCAATTAAGAGCGATCGGCGAGGGTCAATTCTTGACTCCGTTCATCAGCAAGCCAATTCGCTTAACCGGCGTCTGAGCAAACTCGATCAAGCCAAACTTGAGGAATACCTCACGGCGGTTCGCGACGTGGAGAATAAACTCAACATGTCTCAGCATTGGCTTGGCAAGCCAAAACCAAAAGTTGACATGAAAGAGCCATCAGAAAACGGGTTTGTCGATTCACTTGGTGCATTTTATGAGTTAATGGCTCTCGCCCTCGAGACGGATTCAACCCGGATTGCCACGCTGGAGATTCCCGAAGCCTTCAACACTTCCAATCTGGGATTACGAAACAGCTACCATGGTTATTCACATCACGGGAAAGATCAAAAAAACCTGCAAGGCTTGAGAGTCATCGAAGAATTCCAAACATCGATGTTCAGTAAGTTCCTCGACCGCCTAAAAAAAATAAAACTAGCCAGCGGCGAACCGATATTTAACAAGACGGTTTTACTATTTGGCAGCGGGATGGGTAACGGCAGTTCGCACTCAAACAAAAATCTGCCGATCGTCGTCGCTGGAGGTGGTTTTCAACACTCAGGCCACGTTGTACTTCCTGCGGAAAAAAACAAACGGGTGCCTCTGTCAAATCTGTATGTCAAACTTCTTCAGCAGCTGGGAATGCCGGCCAACCAATTCGGCTCAAGCACTGGTGTGCTAAGTGAATTCAGCTCGCTTGGTTCAGGAGTCAAATCGTGACACCGATCAACCAGTTACGCCAGACTCTCATTTTCCTGCTTGCGTTCTTTATTATTGGGGCTGCCGCATCATCAGCTGACGAGGCCTCGATCAAGTCGTTTTTGCAGGACCATTGCTTCAATTGCCATGGCACCCAAAAGCAAAAAGCTGATCGGCGGGTGGACGAATTATCTTTCGATCTCACAAACGACGATACTTTGGGCCAATGGCAGGACATTCTTGACCAGCTTAACTTGGGCGACATGCCACCTGCTTCAGAGCCGCGACCGAATCAAGATCGGTTAAAAAAATTAATTGCAGAGCTGACAAAAAAAATCGAATCAGCCCAAGCAGCGAATCAAAACCGAAATACTGAAACGGTACTACGACGACTCAACCGACGTGAATACTTAAACTCGATTCGCGACCTGTTTGGATTCGACATGACAATGTTTGACCCAACCATTGGGTTCCCAGACGATGCCACCCACGACGGACTGGACAATCAGGGTGAAACCCTGGTCACTTCCAGCTATCTCTTGGAGAGCTACTTGGACGCTGCCGAAAAGATCGTAGAAAAGGCAATTGCTTTCGGCCCCGAACCACCCAGCCGACTTATTAAGATGCGACCACCTTTCGACCGAACCACCAATGCCCATTCCGGCTGGGTTACTCAGGAACGTCGACGGACAGGTGAATTCCAATCAATTTTCCAAGGCACCAAAGAACGTTTTGGCTATCGCCCATTGGACGACATCGCGGCAGGAGTCGATCATGACGGCTTTTACAAAGTCCGAGTCAAGGCTTGTGGTCTTCATCGCCAACACAATTACCCCCAGCACCTCATTGGGACTGATCAGCAGGAGCCCATCCGGCTTGCTCTAGTTTCGGGCTCACAACAATTTGGCACACTTCACCTTCGCCAATCTATCGAAAAAACGCTCGCGGTGATGGACTTGCCCGACAACACCCCCGCCTGGCAAGAAACGACGATATGGCTCGACAAGGGATTTCAACCGAGGCTGACCTATCAAAACGGCCCTTACTTTTTCAAAGCACTTCCCAGTCAATTACACAAAAAATTCCCCAAGCAATTTCCAATCAAACTTGTTTTTAGCAATTGGTGGGAAGTTTGCCAAAACATCAAAACTCCGCAGATCCGTGTTCACAATGTCGAAATCGAAGGACCGTTCTTCGCTCAGTGGCCCCCCCAAAGTCATCAATCAATCTTCGGAAATGCTTCTTTTGATCCGGCAAAAACTGAAAAGTACATCGAGGATTTTGCAACCCGAGCCTTTCGACGACCCGCCACACCGGCGGAACTGGAATCACTGTGGTCACTTCTCCAATTGCGTCTCTCTGAGGGTGACACACCCCTCGACGCGCTCAAAGCCGGGCTGACATCAGTTCTCTGCTCGCCCGGTTTTTTATATCTCGAAGATGCCACGAAAAAGGGTTCAAACCAGCTCGACGACCATGCCATCGCTTCACGGCTTTCATATTTCCTCTGGTCAACCATGCCAGATGAGCAACTTCTTCAACTAGCAAAACAAAAAAAGCTTTCCAACCCAGACGTCATTAAGCAACAAACGCTGCGAATGCTGAAGGACGATCGCGCCAATTCATTTGCAGGCGATTTTGCTGAGCGTTGGTTAACGCTTTACAAACTTGGAGAAATGCCCCCGGACAATCGCGACTTCCAGCACTACTACGTCGGCGAATTAGAATCGGCAATGCGCACCGAGACTCGCTTGTTCACCCAGCATTTGCTGGATGAAAACCTCGACATTTCAAATTTCCTTGATTCTGACTTTACGTTTGTCAATCGTCCACTCGTCCATCACTACAAATACGATTTGGCAGAATTTGAAAACCAGCTTGTGCGACAAAACCAAAGTGCCATTTCCACCGACATTTCTGGACTGGATTCTAAAAAGCATCGCCCAACCTCATCAGCCAACAGTTTCGTAAAACTCTCGACGAACACCCCAAAACGTGGCGGCCTACTCGGGCAGGCAAGTGTTCTGACCGTCACCGCCAATGGGATCGACACTTCGCCGGTAATCCGCGGCATTTGGGTTCTGGACAACATTCTTGGCACCTCCACGCCGCCGCCTCCGGAGGGCATTGAACCGCTTGAGCCCGACACCCGGGGTGCCGTTTCAATCCGAGAGCAATTGAAAAAACACAGGCAGGTTTCCAGTTGCAACGAATGCCATCAAAAAATTGACCCCCTCGGATTTGCGCTTGAGGAATTTGATGCGACTGGCGGCCAACGCACTCACTATGCAACTAGGAGTCGAAAACTGAAAATTGACACCTCTGGGAAGCTGCCGGATGGACACTCCTTCCAAAACATTGCAGAACTCAAAAGCATTTTGCTTTCGCGAAAACAACAGTTTGCCAAATGCCTGACTGAAAAGATGCTCTCGTATGCCCTCGGCAGGCCATTGAATGTGCGTGACCGACCGAACGTTGACAAAATCGTTGCCTCACTCAAAGCCAATCCGGGGATGCGGGATCTGGTGCTTCAAGTCGTTCAAAGTGAAATATTTCGAAAACCATAAACTTGCTGGCAATCCTTTCGCAGCTAAACCGTTGACGAGACATGAATCCCGTTCCAAGCCTCGTTCACTGATCGCCTAGAATGTTTTCGAGAAATCCTGACAGACGCCGAGTTAAGATTCTGGAAAGCAATCGGTCTTCGGCGTACACTTCACGTCCGCGCCTGTTTTAACCCCCAAAAGTACCGACCATTTCAACGACTCAACCACCATCAAAATCAAGTTCGACCGAAGCGGATAGCCTTGATTCGGCCTATCAAACCGTTCGACGAAGTCTGCTCAAAGCACGCTCGGCAAACGGCTTTTGGGAAGGGCAACTGTCCGCATCAGCCCTGTCGACGGCAACTGCAATTAGTGCATTGTCCTTTTACTTAGACGACCCCCAAAGTAATCATCCGGAAGCCGAACTAATCACAGCACGAATTGATTCTGGAATCCGGTGGCTTAAAGTTCAACAGAATGACGATGGAGGATGGGGAGACACAGCTCAGAACTATTCCAACATCTCGACCACGATGCTCGTGGTAGCTGCCCTGCATGCAAGTCACCGAGTCACGGAATTTCAATCCCAAATTGAAGCGGCCGAGCAGTATATCGATTCAAAAGGTGGAATCGACGGTTTGAAGAAACGATACGGCAAAGACAAGACTTTTGCGGTTCCTATTTTGGCGAATTGTGCAATGGCCGGCATCGTCCCCTGGAAGCAAGTCGCGGCCCTTCCGTTTGAAGCAGCTTGCGTACCACAGAAATTTTACAACTTGATGCAATTGCCAGTCGTCAGCTATGCGATTCCAGCTTTGGTTGCGATCGGACAGGCAAAATTCATTCTCGATCCACCTTGGAATCCGATCCAAAAGTGCATTCGAAAACTCAGCATCAATCGCAGTCTCGGTGTGCTGCAAAAAATGCAGCCCGCCAGTGGGGGTTATCTCGAGGCAACCCCTTTGACCAGCTTCGTTACTATGGCATTGGTCAAATCAGGGCGGGCCGAACACCCCGTTGTCAAAAACGGGATCCGTTTTTTAATTTCCTCCTTTCGCGGCGAAACGGAAGGGCAAGGAAGTTGGCCGATTGATACGAATCTTTCGATCTGGAACACAACACTTTCGGTTAACGCACTCGCAAATTACCAGCCCGATTTTCAACGTGACCTTGCCGGTCCGCCGGATGCTAATTTCGACGCGTGCCGCAATTGGATTTTGGAAAACCAAAACACGACCGTGCATCCCTTTACTGGAGCGGAACCTGGGGGGTGGGGTTGGAGCGACCATAGCGGGGCGGTCCCCGACGCCGACGACACCCCTGGCGCGATGCTGGCGTTGAAACATTTAGCCACTGGATCGAATCAAGAATTTGCTCAAAAGTTAAACTTCGCCTCAAAAAACGGGCTTCTTTGGTTACTTAGATTACAAAACCGCGATAAAGGTTGGCCAACATTCTGTCGCGGTTGGGGCAAACTTCCGTTTGACAGAAGCGGCAACGATATTACAGCTCATGTGATCCGAGGTTTATTGGCTTGGAACGATAAAACGTTGAAAACCAACAAGGCAATCGAAAGTGGATTCCGTTATTTGCGAGCTAACCAACAGAACGATGGAAGCTGGCTCCCCCTCTGGTTCGGAAATCAAGACCAACCAGACGACACAAACCCCTACTATGGCACTGCAAAAGTTCTACTGGCCTACCGAGATGCGAATGCTTTCGATACCCATGAAGCGGTAATTGGTTTAAGATGGTTGTTCGAGAATCAGAACGCCGATGGAGGCTGGGGGGGAGGCAAATCTCTTCGCCGGGAAACTGATCGGCTTGGTTCAAGCAGTGTTGAAGAAACGGCCCTGTGCACCGAAGTGTTGTTGGATGACAACAACCCTCAATCACAAGTGGCTGCCCAACGCGGAGTTGATTGGTTGATCAGTGCGGTCGAGTCCAATTGCGTCGACAAGAGTTGGCCGATTGGATTTTATTTCGCAAAGCTTTGGTATTTCGAAAAGCTTTATCCGCTGATTTTTGCAACGTCTGCGTTGGGGAGAGCAATGCAAATAAAACATGAACTTAACAAGCAGATCGATTGATTCAATCATCCGCTCACAGGATTTAAGGACCTAAAGTTGGTTGCTAAAACAAAAACAGCGAACGAAACTCCGAATTCGAACGCGACCGAGAAACCGGTCCGGCGTTCGCGACGTCGGAAGACTGCACATTTAAAAATGGTTCCTTCGACCAAGGAACAACGCGAGGATTTGCGAGAAAGGTGTCGCGTCGTCGCCGATACGCTGAACCGTGACCTCCCCCCGTCGAAAGACGAACTCGAGAATATATCGAGACAACTTTTGGCGGACGCGGGTCTTGAAGAAGGCTACCTTGGCTGGGTAATGGTCGTGCTATCCAGTTGCTTTTGGGAAGAACAAATCCAGTCGATCCCTCATTCTCGACGATTGTTCCTACTTCCTCATTGCCTTAAGCACGCCGAAGGATGTCCGGCCGATTATGACGAGTTTGGACTCGCCTGTAAGACCTGTGGCGCCTGTAGCATTGCTGACTTTCGCGGCGCTGCAGAGGAACTGGGATACAAGGTTCTCGTTGCGGAAGGCTCGCCCATTGTTTTGAAAATAATTGTGAGCGGTCATGTTGATGCGATCGTGGGTGTTGCCTGCTTGAATGTTCTTGAAAAGGCCATCGATAAAATCATGCTGGCGGGAATTCCCTGCATGGCTGTCCCACTTCTTTCCAGTGACTGTCGTAATACCAGTGTCGATGAAGACTGGGTCGAACAGATGGTTCGTGTCCCGCACGAAGAATCAAAACAGGAAACACGCAGCTACATTCACCTGCTGCGCGAGGCGTCGAAGCTTTTTGAGCCGAACTCGCTCGAGCGGCTAGTGCCGCGCATTCGTGGTGGCCAAACACTCGCCGAAGCTAACGGGCAAGGAGTTGGGGCACTTGATCCAATCGCCGCGACTGAAGCGATCGCCTACGACTTTCTAGCCGCTGGTGGAAAACATTCCCGGCCCTTCATCACCATGGCCGTTTACGACGCAGTGAGCGGTGGAGAGGCAACGCTTTCCAATGGCGCCGAGGTAGTCGGGCAGTACTCAGACGCAATCCGACGCACGGCCATGTCAATTGAGACGTTTCACAAAGCCTCGTTGGTTCATGACGATATCGAAGACAACGATCAATTTCGTTACGGGAACGAAGCACTACATGTCAAATACGGTATTCCAACAGGGATTAACGTAGGGGATTACTTGGTCGGAATGGGCTACCGCCTGGTCAGTCGTGACCGCCAAGAACTCGGCAGCGATACCGCGGCAGATATTTTGGATTACCTTGCTGACTCGCACCAGAGACTCGCCGAAGGGCAGGGCGCTGAACTCATGTGGAGAGACAGCTCTGACCGTGTTCTTAAGCCAATCGATGCACTTAAGATTTATGCCTTAAAAACGGCCCCCGCATTTGAAGCGGCATTCTACAGCGGACTTCGATTAGCTGGTCCATGCGAAGAATACATCCAACCGATCCGAACGTTCTCCCGCAACCTCGGGGTTGCATTTCAGATACTTAACGACCTCAAGGATTGGGAAAACGACCAGGATAACAAGAAATCCGTCGGTGCAGATTTACTGGGAGGGCGGCCCACGGTTTTACTTGCACTTGCTCTTGATTCGCTCACCGGTGAACTGCGAGAAGAATTACTCTCACTCATTGATCCAGCCTCAGAGCTCGCGGCTGAGAAAAAAGTCATGCGTGCACGACATTTGTATTTCGAAGCTGGCGTGTTCGAAAAAGCTTACAAACTCGTCGACAAACACCAACAAAAAGCCGAAGAGATTGCGGATGAACTTCAACCTGATGAACTTCGCCGCCTAATGTACTACCTAGTCGATACGGTTCTGGATCGTACGGCTGAAGTCAAACCAACAATCGACATCAAACACCTCTCGCTCAACGAGGTCCTGCCGATTGTTTCGTCTGATGTACCGCGACAGAGTGCTTCTGAGCCAACGCCATAATTGTCCGTTCCATTCATGAAAATAGGGATAGACGATTGAACTCTCCTGACTTTGCCGATATCGAACTTGAAATCCTGATCAAGCTTTTTTTTAAAGACACCAATCGACTTGGTCTTTTTAAGGAAGTAGCGACTGACGATATCCCGGAACCCAGCCGCTCTTTGCTTGGTCATGACCACCACATGACGGTGACTCTCGAAGAGCACCATGGTTCCAGCGTTGATGTCCAAGTGCTGGCGACTCGAATCGATGGCGAGCATTACTCGCGAAAAATACTTTTAACGCGAAAACCGGACAACAAAGTTGTCCAATACGGCATTGTCCGTCTAAACACGTCCGTTTTAGCAGATGAAGTTCGTCAGGAGATAGAAGCTCAGCAAATCCCGCTTGGGCGAGTCTTAATCAATCACGATGTGATGCGGGAAGTCAAACTCCTTAGCCTTTTCCAGATTCAATGTGGGGTCGAACTGGCAGAGTCATTCGGATTCGAGGTTGGCGACGTTTGTTATGGCCGCACAGCCTTGATCTATTGCGATGGCTCGCCAGCAATTGAGTTGCTGGAAATTGTTATTTAGGACCAAGGTCCGTCTGAGTCAACTGACTCTTGCGGAGCTCCAGCCAGCCAACTCCGGGCTCGGCAATAAATCCCCCACCTCAGACGCCGCCAGGTTAACAAGTTTCTCGTGCTACTCATGAGCACCATGGATGGATTGTGTAAGATAGGCGTGTGATACAACTCCGATCCCAAATCCAAAATCTTAAGCATTGCTGGCCAGCACTCCTGATTGGGTCAGCTTGGCTCTGGATGTTTTGGCCGATGATGTCGGGCCAAACGGTTTGTGGTTTTCGTGATTCAGCTTATCTTTATTACCCGTTGTTTGAATGGATTGATGCCCAGTGGGCCAGTGGGGAAATCCCGCTGTGGAATCCCTATTGCAACTTTGGGATGCCGGTTGTTGGCGATGGAACATCAAGTATTTTCTATCCCGGAAAGCTTATTTTCTTTTGCCGATTTCTTGAGTTCCCGGCACGGTACGGCATCTACTTGGCGATTCATATCCCGATCGCAGCAACCGGAACGTATTGGTTTGCACGGACACTCAAAGCCAACCCGACTGGAGCAACCTTAGCCGCTTTTGCGTTTGCTTTCGGTGGAAGTGTCATCTTTCAAGTTTGCAATGCGATCTACTTGGTGAGTGCCGCGTGGCTCCCATTTGCACTTTGCTGCGTTTGGAAAATGGTTAAATCAGGACAGTATCGCTGGGCAATCGCCGCAGCCGTGTGTTGCACACTTATGATTCTCGGGGGTGACCCTCAAATGGTGTACCACGTGGGATTGATCGCGTTGGTGACGATTTTGGGTGAAATCTGGCGAAGATGCAGACGTTGGAAGCGAACTCGGAACTCGATTTCAAATCCGACTTCCTACGCGTTATCGGCAAGCGGACAATTGTGTTTGATGGTGTTGGCGACTTGTCTGCTATCGGCAGTTCAGTTGATCCCAACCTATTCCTGGTCCAAGCGAAGTGAGCGAACCAATCCAGCGGTGCCGGTCAATATTTATTATGCCGAAGCATCCGACTCGTCCGATATCAGACAAGCTTTACTCGGTCCGCCTGACGGAACAATCGATCATGCCTATCAGTTCAGCCAGCCCCCGTGGTCAATGCTTGAATTGGTTTGGCCAAATTTTTCTGGCAAGCCATTCCCGAAATATCAAAGATGGACCAACCTCCTTCCCGGAGCAGACCGCGTCTGGACTCCGTCGATTTACATGGGACTCTTGGTTGCACTTTTTGGATTGTCCGGAATCCGATTTTCAGGTCGCCGTCGTAAAAATGTCTGGCTTAGCTGGCTATTTCTGTGGTTTGCCGTTGGCTCATTTGGCTGGTACGGTGCGGCTTGGCTATTGACGGAATTCGGCGGGCAGCCACCCAAGTGGATTGGTCCTCAAGCGGGTGGACTTTACTGGTTGATGCAAATTTTGCTGCCAAAATACTATGCGTTTCGCTATCCGGCAAAATTATTCCTCTTGGCAAGCTTGGCTCTCGCGATGTTAGCTGGAATCAACCTGCGGAGAATTCGAATTAAATCCCTGCTTGTGATCACGGCCTTCTTCATAATCATCTCGGGTGGAACTGGTTTAGCGCTGCTCAACTACTTAAATTCGGACGGTTTTGAAAATGCCGCCAGCGGATTGCTTTTTGATCAAATGTTTGGGCCATTTGATTCAGCAGGAGCCATTTGGCAAGCCAAGGTTTCGGCGATTCACTGCCTCGCCGTTCTAGCTTTGGCGATTTTTTGCTTCGTCAGGGTAACAGGGACGACTCGCCCCACAACCCTTCAACAAGGCTCGAGAATTCGCGATCTGCGGCGAGTTCATTTCCTCTTGGTTATTCTGACCGCATTGGAGATCCTGATTGCCAATCGCTGGCTTACGGCTGAGATTCCAAGTCAAGTTTTCACAGCGAAAGTCAATTCGCCGACAATCAAGCAGCTCTCGAAATTGAAATCGAGCATAGATGACCAATCGCCAGCAAGAATCTTCCGAAGTCGAAGACGTGAAATGATGCCCCCCCATTGGCCCACCCACCAATCGGATGATCGACTTGGGGAGATCGTCAACTGGCAGAGAGAATCGTTGTATCCCAAATACCATTTAAATTCCAAAGTGGTTGTGCTCGGTAGTTTTGCCTCGGTGTGGCCTTCCTATTACGAACAATACCTTTCAGCGCTTGAGTCCACTCCCTCAGCCAGCCCATTGGGTGGACCGCCCCGAATCCATGGTGCGTACTCATCGCAGGATCGCCAGTCTCACACCCTCACTGCCAATCGGCTTCTTGATAACACCGATTCAGCCAAGCCGTTGGTTTGGCTGGCCCTTCCTCCTTCAACCCACCCCCCTAAAAATTCTGCCAACGTCAAAGCGACTGTCCAAGTCACACAATTCACAAGTAATCGCGTGACAGCAATTGTCTCAACCGAGACTCCAAGAGAATTAGCGTTTGGGAGGATTGCAGAACCTGGCTGGAAAGTGACAACACGAAAGCTTGTAACCGAAACAACCTCTGAACCAGCGCTTGCAAACCAAACGATCCAACGTGTGCTGGAGCTTGATCGAAGGATGGAAACGCTCGTACTCCCCATGGAAGCCGGTAAATATCAAATTGAATTTTGGTACAGCCCACTCAATTTCTGGATCGGCGCATGGTTAAGCGGGATCAGCTGGCTAGTTTTAGTCGGCGGTTCTGCCTATTTCTTCACCGGTCGTATGTACCATCACAATTCAGAGTTTGTCAGCAACGATCAAGCCTTACCAACTTCCGACCAAGACATTAAAACGGGATCATGAAGATTCTTGTTACTAATGACGACGGCTGGGGTTCAACGGGGATCCAAGTTCTTGAATCCGTCGCAGCCAATTTTGGCGAAGTCTGGACCATAGCACCGGAAAACCCAATGTCGGGCATCAGTCATCAAATGACGTTTGAGCGTCCCATGAAATTCGTCAAAAAGGCATCCCGATCCTATTCGCTTGACGGCACGCCAGCCGATTGCGTCAGGGTCGGCTTGACTCAACTTGAGACAGAGTTTGACTGGGTTTTTTCTGGCATCAACAAAGGGGCAAATCTTGGTTCTGACACAAACATCTCAGGGACTGTTGCCGCGGTTCGTGAAGCCTCGCTCTTCAATTGCCCCGGGATCGCACTCTCTCAACACCTAAAACAATTCAACAAACCGCATGACTGGTCCAAGCCATCGGAACTTTCCAAGCGGGTGATCCCCCTAATTCTTGAACGTGAAATCGAAAGCCGAAATTGGTTCAACGTCAATTTCCCTGACACGGGCGACAATGATTCTAAAAATGTAAAAATTGTGGAGACGAAACTGGATCCCAACCCGTTGCCCGCCGTTTACCAAGACGCAGATGACGGTCAAATCATCTACTGTGGCAAATACAAAGACCGCGTTCGAACCCTCGGATTTGATGCCGATGTTTGTTTCTCGGGAAACATCTCGATCACGATTCATTAACAGCCGATTACCAAAACCTGCAAAACGTCCAATTTCAAACACTTTCTCCCTGAAGTGATGCAAATCCAAAACTTGCGATGGACGGGGATAAGCAGCCACAATTTCGGTCAGAATTTTCGCCTCACCCAATCAAGACACCGCATGCTCAAGCACGCTTCTGTTTAATTTACAACGATTCACCTGCATGAATTTGGGGTGCTACTTCTCGAATAGAAGGTTGATTAGACTTGGTCGTTTGAAACACGAGAAACGAACTTGGTTGAGCTGGCATGTTCAAAATGGGGAGCCCACAATGAAGTTTTTAATTTGGATACTGGTGGCGGCACTTGTCATCATGCACCAAGACTTCTGGAACTGGGACAGTTCGGAGATTTATCTTGGATTCCTTCCGGTCGGTCTCACCTACCATATAGGAATTTCTTTGGCGGCTTCATTTGTTTGGGCAATGGCTTGCTGGCTCGCTTGGCCCAAAGGCGTCGACGAATTTGAAAACGAACCTGCACCTGTCACCTCTGCTCGGGAGGGAGACAAAGCATGAACGGACCGCTTGATAATTTCCTTTTGCTGGGAATGAATGATGGTCAGATTCGATTGACCATCATCCTCAGTTACCTTGCGCTTTTGTTGTTCCTTGGTTTTTTCGCCAGTCGACTTTTTCGAGGGACCAAGAATGACTACCTGCTGGCCAGCCATTCAATTGGCCCGTTTCTACTTCTCTTGAGCATGTTTGGCACGACGATGACCGCGTTTGCTCTGGTTGGCTCATCGGGCGAGGCCTTCAAAAAGGGGATCGGTGTTTATGGGATGCTGGCCTCTAGCAGCGGAATCATCCACTCACTTTGCTTTTTCGTTATTGGGATCAAGATCTATCGCCTTGGCCGACGTCATGGCTATTCGACGCAGATCCAGTTTTTTCGTGATCGCTTGGATAGCGACCTGATTGGACTAGTCCTGTTTCCCATTCTCGTGGGATTACTGATTCCTTATTTGTTGATCGGCGTGATGGCTGGAGGCAGCGTCATCCAAGTCATGACGGCGGGCGCCTTTGAAAACCTCGAAGCATTTAAGGTACTAGGAGTCGATGGGAACATAGATCCAGCAAAGAGCGGAGGCATCCCAACCTATCTTGGTTCATTGTTAATCTGTTTTGTTGTTCTCGTGTACGTCTTTTTTGGCGGTATGCGGGGCACGGCTTGGGCCAATGCCTTTCAAACGATTGTGTTCATGACACTTGGCGTTGTCACGTTTTACATGCTGGCCATGAAAATCGGCGACGGCGAGACGTTTCTTCAAAGCGTCAAAAATATTACGCGAGGCGTCGACAAGATCCGCCTCTCCAGAAGCGACATCCCCCAAACCAAGTTCTTTTCTTACATGCTGATTCCCTTGTCAGTGGCAATGTTTCCGCACCTTTTTCAACATTGGCTAACCGCCAAGAGTGCCAAAACATTTAAAATTCCCATCATCTTGCACCCAATTTTCATCATGATCGTCTGGGTCCCCTGTGTGCTCATCGGCGTCTGGGGATCCTCGATGGCGATTCCGGCTGGCGTTCGTGCCAACGACGTGCTGCCTTATTTGGTTAACTCACAAATTGGAACGGCCATGGCTGGATTGCTTGCGGCGGGAATTCTCGCGGCGATTATGTCGTCCCTCGACAGCCAGTTTTTGTGCCTTGGATCGATTTTCACAAACGACATTTTCACTCATTATCTAGGGAAAGACAGATTCTCAGATCGAACCCAAGTTTGGATCGCCAGAATTTTTATAATTTTGATCGTTGTCGTAACTTACGTTTTGAGCCTGCAGGGTTACCGGAGTGTATTCACCATGGCGGTTTGGGGCTTTAGTGGATATGCCGCTTTGTTCCCGGTTGTGTTTGCAGCTTTGTACTGGAAAAAGCTGACAGCTGCGGGAGCCCTTTCGGGAATTCTGGCAATGATTGGAAGCTGGTTCTACCTTTTCCAAAAATCTGAATGGGGTGCAAACACCGACTACTCACTGACGCCATTTGGAAATGATCACCCCATCATGCCGGTGGTCGGAATCATGCTTTGTACGGTTCTCGCCATGGGGATTACGTCCTTGATAACCAAGCCTCCCAGTGCCAACACACTGGCTAAATTTTTTGATGAATAAGTTGGTCCATGTCGTCAAGAAAACGCAGCAAGTTCACTTCCGCTGAAGTTGAAAAACACTTTGTCGACATGGCTCAATGGCTAGCGATGGAGTCGAAGGCTGAAATTGTCCGGATGGAAGAACGGCGCAAGCTGCAGAACTCTAAAGACGCTGAGCGATCCGGCGAGTCAATTCTGAATCTCGTGATCACGGACCACCAACCCGGAATTGGCGGTCACGAGTTAATCACATTCAAGCGTCGCAATGAATCCTTGCCGATGCCCTGGCATCGCCTCCGAGCGGGTTCGCCCGTGGTTGTCTCCCTCCTCGATTCAAAGAATGCAAACTCAGAAACTGGCGTGGTGAGTCGTAAACGCAAAGACTCAATCGAAATCGCGCTAAATCGACGCCCCGAGGGAGATTGTTTTCGGATCGATTTAACCGCCGATGAAATCACTCGGCAAAGGCAACTCGCGGCGATCAACACCGCCGTAAATTCAAGAGGACGCTTGGGGCATATGCGTTCCGTGCTCATGGGCAAGCGGCCTCCGGGATTTTCCGACCGAGTACCGGACATTACATTCCAAACACAACTCAATGAATCACAACAAGCGGCGGTACGATTTGCTTTGTCGGCAGAAGATTTGGCGATTATTCACGGGCCGCCCGGAACCGGTAAGACGACAACGGTCGTGGAGTTAATCGTCCAAGCGGTTGAGCGTGGGGAAAAAGTACTCGCCTGTGCTCCTAGCAACACTGCAATCGACAACCTCTTAGAGCGCCTTATTATGGCGAGGCAGCGCGTCGTTCGTATCGGGCACCCGGCTCGAGTTGCCGAACGCGTCCGTGACCATTCGCTCGATGGCCTCGTTGAGCAACACGACAACATGCCGGTTATTCGAGAGATGCTCCGCGAGGCCGAGGCCATCTTCCGCAAGGCGGATAAATGGACACGAGCCAAGCAACCCCGCGGTTATCGGCAAGAACAACGTCGTGAGGCAAAAAGGTTGATCAGCGACGCACGAATGTTAGAGCGACAGGCCGCTGAGTCGATCATGAGCCGTGCCAATGTCGTCTGCGCTACGACGACGTTCAATGAAGACAAACTTGCCGATCGCTGGTTTGACCTCTGTGTGATCGATGAGGCTTGCCAAAGCACTGAACCCGGTAGCTGGGTCCCCATCCTCCGATGTGAAAAACTCATTCTCGCAGGTGATCACCAACAACTTCCTCCAACCGTGCTGTCGAGCGATGCTGCGCGACAGGGATTTGCTAAAAGTCTCATGGAGCGGCAAATGGAGCTTTATGGCTCTGACGCCTCCAAAATGCTTACCGTTCAATATCGCATGCACCAAAAGATCATGAACTTTTCTTCGCGTGTATTTTACGATGGCGAGTTAACGGCGCACGATTCGGTCAAAAGCCACTTGCTAACTGATCTGAAAGGGATTTCCACCGACGCGCCTCCGGCTGACGAGAGCCAATTTTCCATCGAAAACTATTTAAACGAACCCGTCACCTTCATTGACACTGCGGGGGCTGGTTGGGATGAAGAATTGGAACCAGAGGGATTAAGCAAGCGAAATCCACAAGAAGCGAAACTGGTCTTAAAAAAGGCTCAACTCTTGATCGCTTCTGGCTTGCCTCCAGAAGATATCGCAATCATTGCACCTTATGCTGCCCAAGTCCGGCTACTTCGTGCACTTGCCGAAAACAGCGATTTGGAAATTGATACCGTGGATGGATTCCAAGGACGCGAAAAGGAGGCGGTTCTAATCTCACTCGTCCGCAGCAACCAGGATAACGAGATTGGCTTCCTTTCGGATCGCCGTCGGATGAATGTGGCCCTAACACGCTCTCGGCGTAAGTTGGTCGTGATCGGTGACAGCGCCACCTTGGGGGGCCATGACTTTTACAAGTCATTTTTTGAATACGTCGAGTCGATTGGAGCCTACCACACGGTCTGGGAAGAGCCTTAGAGCAATTCGAACCGATTCTATGAATCCTTAAATCGAGATTGCTTTTCACTCTGGAAATTGATCACTAAAAAGCCAACAACCAAGCCGGCGCCAACTAGTTGGGCAAGCAACTGATACCCCTGCCAACGCGTAAAAAAGATTGTCAGACTTGCGACCAGCAACGGCAATCTTGAGGCGAATCCCAGATGTTTGAAAGCGTAACCAGCAATCGACGCAGCCAAGCCACAAATCGCAACCAGCGTAATGCCAACCGCAGCAGCAATCATGAGGAACCCCGCGGGCTCATTATCCACCGTCAGCATCAACAGTTCAGGCTTGAGCACGAAGGCGAAAGGGAGAGCGAACCCAACGAGCGCAAACCGAAACGCAGCAAAAGCCGTGCGCATCACGTCCCCCTTGGCAATCGCAGCAGCGGCGTAAGCGGCCAATGCAACCGGTGGTGTGACCATCGACATCATGCCAAAGTAAAAAATAAACAAGTGGGCAGCCAGCGGCGGCGTATCGAGAGTCTTCAATACAGAACCAACCAAAATCGCCATCAGCAGATAGCAGACCGCTGAAGGCAACCCCATGCCAAGCACGATTGTGGAAACCATCAATAACAGCAAAGCCAAAATCGAACTGTCATTGGCGAACGCCTGAATCTTTGCGGGGAGCGCCGCACCAAGTCCAGTCAGATCGACAATCCCCAGAATGATTCCAACACATGACGCGGCGACGATCAGCGCCATTCCACCTTTCGCGGCACCGACGAAAGCTTTGTAGACTTTGGACATATCGATGCGTTCCAACATCGTTTCATTTTCCGAATTCATATTGATCAAGCGAGTGTTTGGATGAAACAGGCTCATCACAAAGATTCCAATCAAACTAACACTGACCGCCCGGAACGGTGTACTCGATGTGAGCACGCCCGGAATGCCCGTGAGCATGACAATCAAAATCAAAAATGAACCGAAAAAGACAAACCCTTGATAAGCTGACATTGGCGTATCATCATCCTCTTCCAACTCCGCCATACTCTCGGCTTCAGCACCAATTCGCTTACTGTGAAAATGAACGATCAGAAGCAGTGCGGTGTAGTACAAGATCGCTGGAATCAAAGCCGCTTTTATGATCTCAACATAGGTAACCGCTGGATCCACCATTTCAAGCATCATGTAGGCACCCGCCCCCATGATCGGAGGCATTAGGGCCCCCCCCGAACTTGCTGCCGCTTCAATGCCGGCAGCCGACTCGGAATCAAATCCGGTGCTCTTCATGAGAGGAATCGTAAAGGTTCCCGTGGTCGCCGTGTTAGCGACCGCTGATCCACTAAGCGACCCCATCAATCCACTGCTCACAACGGCAACCTTAGCCGGACCACCAGCGCTGTTTTTGAACATGCGTCTCGCAAGTTTAATTACGTATCCGGTAGCGCCAGTCTGCTCCAAAAGCGTCCCGAAGAGCACGAACAGAAAGACATAAAAGAACATGACCCGCAGGGCAATTCCGAAGACACCTCCTGCCTGCAAGAAAGTCTTTTGAGCAATCTGTTGCCACGAAGAACCGCGATGCGGAAAAAGCCAATCCGGCATTTGTTGTCCGTAAATCGCGTAACCAATAAACACACAGCAGAGGATCGGCAACGTCCAACCGATCGAACGCCGTGTTGCCTCGAGCACCAACAACAATCCGATTCCAGCCATTGCGAAATCCATGGGCTTCTCAATTCCAGCCCGATCACCCAGCAAAATGCCGTCCACCCAAAACGATTCAAACAACGACTCGCTTTGGACAAATACGTACCCAAACACGGCGATTGTTGCGACAATCAAGCCGAGGTCAAGGATTCGCAGTAACAAATTATCTGCCCCGCCCTTAACCAGCGGATGATTCAAAAAGACGAGGATCAACCCAAAAAGACCGAACAGGGCAAGATTGGGTTGCTCATCGAAGAGGTTGAAATTTACGCCCGCTAGAACAAACACACCCAGCAGCACCGCCAGCGTGTTGTAAGCAAATCGTTTGAGCAGATTGAATCGGTCGGTTTCGGCCAAAATGAAGCTATCGTTTTTTAAAAAATGCGAATGATTCGATGGCCTGAACAGCCAACCTAAATCGTGATTGGCTTGATCCGCAGTGAGCTCCAACAACTCAGGCCATGACGATTGAACAGAAGTCTCGGGACGCTACTCACCCGGCCAGATCCCCTCTTCTTGATAGAACTTAATTGCGCCAGGGTGGAAAGGTGTTCCCGTATCGCGAATCGCATTCTTCGCATTGATGGCATTGCCTGCCGGATGCTTTTCGGCGATCTGAGCTCGGTTGCGGTACATCAGCTTGGTAAAGTTATAAACAACGTCGTCACTGACGTTGGCATGAGTGAGCAATTGCATGTTCCCCACATTGATTCCAGTGATGTCTTCATTCAAATCACTGTAGGCGTCCGCTTTGACGGGAATTGGAAAGTAAAACGGAAACTTTTTTAGTTTTTCGGCGGCATCATCGGCGATCTTAATAAACACAACGTCTTGCGAAGAACAGAGTTGTGTCACGGCTGGAATTGGAATCGCTCCCCCCATAAAAGCAGCGTCAGCTTTTCCATCAGCAAGCATATCACCGGCAGTGAAATAGTTCCCATTGAGAACTTTCAAGTCATCATAGGAGAGGCCGTGTACCTCCAAAAGCGGTTTCAAGAAATAATCGAATCCCGCCCCCGCCGGGCCCAATACAACACGCTTGCCTTTGAGATCGGCAATCGTTTTGATTCCCGAACCGGCAGTCGTCACAAAGATACCGACATTAGGAGCAATCGTCGTGACAGCGCGAACCTCGTAAGGCTTGCCCCAAGCT
>JAQWLH010000215.1 GCA_029247405.1 Mariniblastus sp. | reverse complement strand
GGGAAGTAACCGAACACCTCATCCATGTAAAGCAACGCGCGGAGGCTCGAAGTCCCCGCTTGAGATCGCATCCAGGTCAGTATCTCGTTGAGCAGGATGGTCACGAAGAACATTCGTTCCTGGTCAGTTAAATGAGATATTGAAAGGATGGAAATGCAAGGTTTGCCATCCTCGGAATGCAGCATTCTTTTGATGTCGAGGGCTTCCCCCTGAAGCCAGCTGGCAAAAGAGGGCGATGCCAGCAAGTTGTTCAAAGTCATGGCGAGGGATTGTCGATCTTTTTTTGAATAAAAGTCGTCTAATTCCATGATTCCGACGCGTTCGAACGGTGGATTTTGGATTAGGCCAATCAGCTTGCCTAAATCAAGATCTTTGCCGTTCCGCCATGCATGCTCCAGAACTTTGGAAATCAAGATGTGCTCTTGCGAGTTGATTGGGTCTGCGTCTATTCCGAGCAAGGCGAGTAAGCCTGAAGTCGCCGCACCAATTCGGTCATGAAACGCGTCGGAGTCGTTGACCACATTTTTTGGCGGCGCGGAGAAGGACTTGAGGATCGTCAGGGGACGCCCGGCATTACTGCCGGGGGTATAGATTCGCATGTTGACCTTAGAACGCAAGTCGCGAATTCGTTCGCCTGTTTGGCCCCAGTCAGCTAACCCTTTTTTCCATTTGTTCGCTTCGTGAGTTGCAAACTCTTCGGGGGACATGTCTTTGCGAGATGCCTGGCCCTCATCGATCCAGGGGCGGAATTCTTCTGGCGAAAGGTCGGGAAAGGTCAGCAGTAAGTTCGAGATGTCGCCTTTGGGGTCGATAATGATCGAAGGAGTCCGGTCCATTGCGGCTTCTTCGAGTAGATCAATGCACAGGCCGGTTTTCCCACTTCCAGTCATTCCCACAACAACCGCGTGAGTGCAAAGGTCTTTTGAGTCATAAAGCAGCAAGTCCTTGGTGCGCTCGCGTGTTTCGACGTCGTATTCTTTGCCAAGATAGAATTGGCCAAGTTTCTCAAAGTCCGTGTCGTCCATGGGATTTGTCCGAAAGATGCTCGGTAAATAGCAGGTTGTTGATTGAAGGGGCGATAGAGGCTGAAAAAATCGAGGAGGAGACTGTTCGTTTGCCCTGACTTAGTATCGCGACCTTCGGGTGAAATTCCAACCCAATATAAATTTACAGCCAGCTTTAGCGGAAAATTTTAAACATGGATTCAGTCCTGCCTTTTGTTTGTCCACTGAGCAGGATAATGGTTGGCCCATTGAGGAGGTTGGCCTGTCTCGCCACAATGAGAGCGAAATGATAGTTTCTGCAGAGCAACGGTTCCGGTGTGAATAAATGCAGCACCCAAGCAATGATCCTCAGAGTAAAGTCCAGGCTGATTGATGAAAAAATTATTTAAAAATGCGACTGTTGTGTTGCCCACTGGCAGTGTCGAAACTTCAGTGCTGATCGACGGTGCCAAAATTGTCGACATTGATGCTTCGATCACATCAGTGGTTGACGAGATTGTTGATTGCACTGGACTGCATTTGTTGCCGGGCGTAATTGACGATCAGGTTCACTTTCGTGAGCCTGGATTAACTCACAAAGAGGACCTGGATCATGCATCTCGGGCTTGTGCAAAAGGGGGCGTGACCAGTTTTCTTGAGATGCCCAATACGATTCCAAATACCATTACGCAATCGATACTTGAAGAAAAATTGGCGACCGCAAGCAGATCGAGCCTTGTCAATTACGGATTCTACATTGGTGCAACCGAAGACAATGTGGATGTGCTAAAGCATGCGACACGCACGCCAGGGATTAAGATCTTTATCGGGTCAAGCACTGGCAATTTGTTGGTTGACGAGCAGGCGGCACTTGAAAAGATTTTTGCGGAATCGACGCTCACCATTTGCGCGCATTGTGAAGACGAATCGACAGTAAGAGCAAATGCAGCCAAGTATGCCGATTCCACTGATGTGGCGTCGCATTCTCTGGTTCGCAATCATGAGGCAGCTTTGATCGCGACCAAGCGAGCGATTGATTTGGCCGATCGGCACAATCATCGCTTTCACGTTCTTCATGTTTCGACCGCTCAAGAAGCAGAATTGCTGGCGTCCGCTAGTGACTTGATAACGTCTGAAGTTTGTCCGCACCATTTGTTTTTTAATGTTGGTGATTACGAACGGCTTGGTTCGTTGGTAAAGATGAATCCGTCGATTAAGGATCAGGCCGACAACGTAGCGCTTTGGGATGCTCTGGTTGCCGGCGCGATCGACATTGTCGCAACCGATCACGCTCCGCATACGTTGGACGAAAAACAACAGCCTTATCCCAATTGCCCGTCGGGCTTGCCAGCTGTCGAGAACTCGTTGGCTTTGATGTTAAATCAGATCGCCAGCGGAAAATGTACAATTGAGGAAGTTGTGAAATGGATGTGCAGCGGTCCGGCACGGATCTGGGACATTAAAAATAAGGGCCAAATCAAGGTCGGGTTTGATGCGGATCTAACTCTTGTTGACTTGAAGCTTGAGCAAACCGTGCTAAACGAGAATCAGGAAACCAAGTGCGGTTGGACTCCATGGCATGGTCAGTCATTGACTGGCTGGCCGGTAGCGACTTGGGTGATGGGACATGAGGCTTTCCGGCTGGTTGATGGGGTCGCCTGGTTTAATCAATCGACACTTGGCCGCGAGATCGAGTACTCGCACTGAGCGAAAGACGTTTGTTTCGCGAGTGTTTGTGATGCTTGGAGATCAAACGTCAAAAACGGCCTCGGCAAAAACCGAATTGCCTCTTTGTCGTGGGTTGGCTGTGCGGAGTGACTTGCTAAAAACATGTTGGCAAGTGGTTTGGGAATTGCCAATTCGATATCAGGGGGCGCACCAATCCGCAGGTGGAACAGCAATGATCTCGGGATTCGAAATGCTTAACGATTCGACTTTTTCCTTCACGCTTGCAACAGAGTTCGTGTTGGTCAGCATGCCAAGATGGAGCGTCATTGATTGGCTCTGACCTGGAGCGAGAGGCGTGACACGACCCTTGGTTTCCTCGAAGCTTCTTGGGTTGGGGAAGTTAGTGGCTGGTTCGAGGCCCGTGACGTAGCCGTCGGACAAGCCAACGGTGTTTTTCCAAAGTGAAAAACAGGGAAGGGTTGCCGTGTCGTAGCGAATCGAAACGCCTTTCGATTGGTCTGCATTGGTAAGTAAGACGATGGAGTCATTGTCGGGCCCGGCAGCAAGTTCCATGAAAAAGACTTGTTCTGCATAGCCGGCATCCGGCGGTCCAAACTGATTCCACTGCGAAAGTCCTGCCGCCGCATGGTTGTTTCTGGGAGCGAGTTTCTTGATCGGGGCAAATAGCTGGCTCCCTGCTTCAAGAATTGGAGCCCCGAAATTATTGTGATATAGCATTTGGAAACTAGCTGGTCGGTCAGAACAATTTGAGACCGTGTCGGTGATCGTGATTTCGTCAGAGTCTGCTTGAATGGAAATTTCGGTTTTTAATTGAAGTCGTTGAATGTGGAATCGGTTTTCATCCACGGTTCCACGGATGGCGATGCGTTTTGTTGCCTCGTCAATATCAATTGAGACGTCTGAGGCTGGCAGATTGGCGATTCGGCCATGCAGGGGCCAAATTAACTGGCCCTGTTCATCGAATTCGGGTGCGCCGTTACTCGCCAATCCACAGCGAACCATCATTTCGTCAAAGCCATCGAGCCAGCCCAGTCCACTTGGTTCGGAGAGGGGGACCCACATCGGGTGAACGGGCCCTTGGATGGGCGAGTCCCATCCAAATTCAACTTGGCTGTTTTCAGCCTTCCAAATTCCCATTCCACGCGTTGGCAAGATAGTTAGATTTTTGTCGCCGCACTTCAGGTTGACGGTTTGAACGCCGATGCTTTTACCATGTCCTAATTGTTTGAGTGTGAAGCCAAGGCTGTCATTGCCACCGGTCATTTGAAATTGTGACGATTCGGCGATCTCTGTGAGTTTGTGGGTTTGGTGCTTCATGTCTATCGTGTGTTTGCAGAATTTTATAGAGATAAAAGTTGCTTGCGATTAGGTAAAAAACAGCTTAAAACGTTTAGATCAAATAGATCATCAATTCCTTCGGCTTAGCCAAAGCCGTTTTACCATAACCGGAAACCTCTGCCATGGCGTCTGCCTCTGTTTGTTCCCAATCTCTTCCTGTCGTCAGTAAGGACAACGTTAAAGGAATTCTTGATAATGCAATGGAGGCAAACGGCGGTTTGCTGCGTCTTACACCGACGTGGGTGCCGCGCAGCTTCCTTCATCCGGGGAAACGAATTCGACTCCATCCGGATGATTATTATGCAATGGGAGCGGAACGTGGCGGAATCGATGAGCGTTGGTTTGGAAGTACGACCGAATGTGCCAATGAAAATCGTGAGGCGACAGAGGGGCTTAGTTTTTGCCGGTTCGAGGGGCAGGTGTTTTTGCTCCGTGATGCCGTTGACGAAGCCGGAGCGGACTTGATCGGTTCGAAGATCTGGGACAAGTACAAGAAATGGCCGGTCTATTCAAAGTTCTTTGACAACATGGGGCCAATTCCTCACCACATGCACCAAAGTGCCGAGGATGCGGCGTTGGTCGGGCAAGAGGGCAAGCCAGAAAGTTACTATTTCCCGCCGCAATACAACAATTGTGATAACAACTTTCCGCATACTTTTATGGGGCTTGAGCCGGGAACGACCAAAACGCAACTTCGTAAGTGCCTCGAAGACTGGAACAAGGGTGAAAATGGAATTCTTGATCTATCCAAAGCTTATCGACTGAAACGCGGAACGGGGTGGTTGATTCCGCCAGGGGTGCTTCATGCACCCGGGTCTCTTTGTACATACGAGCCGCAGTGGGGCAGTGATGTATTCGGCATGTTTCAAAATATTGTTGAGGGCCGGTATGTGCCTTGGTCCTTGCTCGTCAAGGATATGCCAACCGATAAGCACCAGGACCTCGACTTTATCATGAGTCAGCTCGACTGGGAAAAGAATGTTGACCCAAATTTCAAAGACAATAATTATCTGGAGCCTATTATCGCCGACCAAGGCGAAGGTTGGTGTGATCGTTGGATTGTGTATGGCACCGTTGGCGGCGAGCAGTTGTTTACCGCCCGCGAGTTAACGATCGAGCCGGGAGCAAAATGCACGTTGAAAGACTCCGGGGCAAGTAGCTGGATTACGGTTCAGGGGAAAGGCCGGATGGGCTCATTAGAATTGCAAACACCCGTCATCGTTCGATACGGTGAAACAACCAACGACGAAGTCTTCATTTCTCACACCGCCGCCACGGCGGGAGTCGAAATTGAAAATACTGGCGTTGATGCCTTAGTTGGCTTACGGTACTTCGGCCCAGATACCTGGGATGTCCTGCCCAATGTCGGCGACCATAAAAAGTAGATCACCACGACGAAATATCACACAACAAGCCATGCCTAGCGTTTTCGGCTTTTGCAAAACCATAAGAGGGAATTCTAAGATGAGTAATCAACCGAAACTTCATAACGCCATGTGGCCGGGACTTGTTGGTAAGGGAACGGACGAAGGCCAAGAGCCACCGATTAGTCTTGAGCAAATGCTCGATTTTACCGTGGCCGCCGAAGTGAACGGTCGCAAATTTGATGGAGTTGACTATTTTCTCTTCCTGCCGCACACCGATCCGGATGCAACGGATGATGAATTGAAAGCCATTGCCGACTTGATTCAAAGCAAAGGTCTTTGTGTCGGAACGCTTGTCGCTCCTGTTTGGCCGGGAACGGTCGGTGACAGTGCGATGGGAGATCAGGAAGCCAAGGACAAGTTTTTGACAGCGGTTCAAAAAGCCTGCCATATCGCCAAAGTTTTCAACGAACATGGCGTGCGAACGTACGGCTCCATTCGAATTGACTCGGCGGAATTCGGTGTGGATCAATGGCGAGAAGACCCGCAGGCCAATACGACAAAAATCGCGACAACCTTCAAAGAAGCGGCCAAGATTGCGTCAGATCATGGCGAGCGGCTTGCAGCCGAAGGCGAGATTTGCTGGGCAGGGATGCACTCTTGGAAGGATATGTTGGATTTGCTCGAAGAAGTGGGCATGCCCGAGACGCTGGGGTTTCAGGCTGACTTGGCACACACCTACTTGTACTTGATGGGCTACAACGCACCCGAACATGCGCTTTTGCAAGAAGGCTATAGCGACGACGAATTCTGGGCCGCCTACAAGACAATGACGGACAAGCTTCGACCTTGGACGATCGACTTTCATGTCGCCCAAAATGATGGTGATGTTCATGGCGCTGGTGATCATGACAAGACGGGCAAGCATTGCCCGGCGGATGATCCGAACGGAAAGTTGGACGTTGTCGCTTGCTCGAAATACTGGCTCGACGGTGCTGCTGATCGTGGCATCAAGCACATCTGTTGGGATGGATGTATGTTCCCCAACGCGATGCTAGAGACGCAACAAACATGGAATACGATTCTTGATACGATGATCAAAGTTCAGGATGCCCACGGTTGGGAATAGGCATCTTTCGAAAATTGTTTCACAATTAAAAGACAGACACTCAAACAAAAACAGGAAAGTAACATGGCGAAAAAGCCACTTAATATTGGGATGATTGGTTATGGTTTCATGGGGAAAGCTCATACCAATGCTTACGCTACCGTTTCAAACTTTTTTGATCTCGAACACAAGCCCGTGCTCAAAGCTCTTTGCGCACGTAACGCGGAGCGTGCTCAAGTATTCGCGGATAACTGGGGTTATGAGTCAGTTGAAACTGATTGGCGGAAATTGATTGCTCGGGAAGACATTGATGCAGTCGACATTTGCGTGCCCAATAATTTGCACAAAGAAATTTCTATTGCGGCCGCTGAGGCCGGGAAGATGATTTTGTGTGAAAAACCGATTGCGATGAATGCCGAAGAAGGTGAGGAGATGTGCCAAGCCGTCGAAAAGGCAGGTGTCCCGAATATGGTTTGGTACAACTACCGACGAGTGCCGGCTGTCACTCTTGCGAAAAACATAATTGATAGTGGGAACCTTGGGCGGATTTTCCATTACCGAGCAAACTTCTTGCAGGACTGGACCATTTCTGAAGACCTGCCCCAAGGTGGCGAAGCACTGTGGCGATTAGACGCCGAAGCCGCCGGTTCAGGTGTGACAGGTGATTTGCTGGCACATTGCATCGACACGGCAATCTGGCTTAACGGTGGCATTAACGAGGTCACCGCGATGACGGAGACCTTTATCAAAGAACGCGTCCATCAGGAGACAGGTGAGAAGCAGTCTGTTGCAATTGACGACGCCTGTGCCTTCCTCTGTAAGTTTGGAAATGGCTCGATGGGGTTGTTTGAATCAACTCGTTACGCCCGTGGTCATAAAGCACTTTATACTTTTGAGATCAATGGTGAGCACGCGTCAATCAAATGGGACCTGCATGATCTGCATCGGTTGGAATATTTTGACCATCGTCTAGATGGACCGATGCGAGGTTGGCGAAGTATTCATGTGTCTGATAGCGAGCATCCCTACATGGATAATTGGTGGGTGCCCGGATTGAACATTGGTTACGAGCACAGCTTTGTTCACCAAGTCGCTGATTTCATCAAGGGACTGGAAACGGGGACGCCGGCAGGTCCGACTTTCCGCGATGCTCTTGAAACTCAAAAAATCTGTGATGCGGTTTTGAAAAGTGGCAAGTCACGCAGTTGGGAAACCGTCTAGGGCAAAAGTGAAGTCCGGTTTATAACCTCTGGCTTAATTCGCGAAATTGCGTTCATTCACGTTCCTACATTAACTGCTTTGGTGAGGAGGCTTCTTCAAGCTCCTCGAGGAGTGGTCGGCAGACCCAATTAAAACTGCGGCATCGGCTCGGTGGGCCAGTTGAACACCCTCTCCTTGTATAAGGGGAGGCTTCGACGGGTTCATCACGGTCTAAGGATGAATGGGGAAACGAATCGGTTCTGGTTTACTGGTCGCTCGCTGAGGTTTGCGATTGGCATTCGCCCTGTCGAGCAACGGCAGGTCCTGCTTTGAATTCAACGATGATGTAGCATCGACAACCGCTGCCTTCAGTTCGGTTGGCAGCGGCGGCGAATTCAGTCCGTATTCAGGCAAAAAAGCTAGACAGAGTCTAACGAGTTTGTTGTGCTTTTTGTTGACGCTGGCTTGAGGTTTTTCGGTCTTTTAATTTCTGTAGACGCTTTTCAAGTTGAAGTTGTCCTTGTTGCCGAAGATTGCCGACTTCTGATTCGAGCTTAAGCAGTTGAGGTAGCATCTCATTAACACAGTCTGGCATTCGGCCGGCCAGTGAGTTTCGCTCTCCTGGGTCTGTCTCAAGGTCAAAGAGCTCGATCAAGTCCTCGTCTAACCACTTGATAATTTTGTATGAGCCTTTGATATAAGAAATGGCTCGTGTGTCCCCCGTGCTATCGGGGCGAGCTTGCCACTTGTACCAAAACATGGGATCACGTTGATAGTGATTTCCTTTCAGAGCTTTGAGGTAGCTATGGCCATCAACATGTTGCTGAGGGCGAAGCGGCACACCTGCCATTTCTAGCATCGTTGGATAATGGTCAGTGCCTGTGACTTGGACTTTTGAGACCGTTTCAGGTTTGATCTGGTTTGGCCATTTCACGACCAGAGGGACACGCGTTCCACCTTCAAAGATTGAGCCTTTGCCTTGTCGCAGCGGTGAATTCGAGGTCGCCAAAGCCCGCCGGTTTTGTTTCCCACGAGTGGATAGTCCGCCGTGGTCCGATGTCAGGATGACTACTGTTTTGTCTTCGATTCCTGTCTTCTCGAGAGCCGCGATGATGCGACCGAGGCTGTCGTCAGTTCGTTCAACCATCGCGGCATAGGTAGGGTTGTTTTGGACAGTTTTTACGATGCCCTGTCGATCAGCGATGAGGTCAGAATCCAGTTTTTTCCAACCGATTTCGATTCCCAGTTTCCTGATTTTGTTTTGGTATTTTTTGACGACTTCTTCGGGTGCCTCAAGGGGGGTGTGAACGGCATAGTGGGCCATGACCAATAAAAATGGTTGCTTCCGCTGAGACTCAATGAATTCGACCGCTTTGTCTGTCAAACGATCGGTCAAATAGTCGCCTTCTTTACCGTCAACGGGATTCACCACCGACAGTCCTTTTTCGGTTCGAAAAGGAAAGAAGTAATCACCCGTTGCGCCGGCCGAGCCAGCGTGAATCACGATGTCAAATCCCTGTGCTCCGGGGTCACCCCCTTCCTTCCCTAGATGCCATTTGCCGATATAGCAGGTCTGATAGCCAGATTCCTTGAGTGCCTCTCCAAAGGTTACTTCGCTCAATGGCAATTGATGTTTGTGATGCTTCGTCTGATTGGATTGAGTTTGGAGTCGAGCCGGATATTTGCCGGTCAACAACCCGAGGCGTGACGGAACACAGCGGGGATAAGCGGCGTACGCCTGGGTAAATCGCATGCCTTGAGACGCTAGGCGATCCATGTGGGGAGTCTCATAGACCTGACTTCCATAACAAGAAAGGTCTCGCTGCCCGAAATCGTCGACAAAGAACAAGACAATATTTGGTTTCTCTTGCTCTCCAGCCAAGCTCAGCCTTTTTGAGCTAAAAACAGAAATCAAAAGCAGGCAGAGGGTGAGGAGAAAGAGGTGTCTCATTTGAATTGCATTCGATTTTGGCTATCTGAAACAAAATTCAAGTATAGCGGCTTCGTTTGCGGTCTTCCCGCTGGTTCGGCGAGCAACCCAGATAGTACAAGGGGAATGTTGTGATTGGCCAAACACCCAATCTGCGGTCCGGATTGGGACGATTGCAAAAGTGATCCTAAATGGTTCACATTCGCCGGCATCAAGAACCCGGTTTGTTTGTGGTGCACTGGCAAACATCAAGTTTCTCGGATCCTTGGCCGAAATTAACTCAAAGTACTTTGTGTCAACAAGTCGCAAATTATTAGATCGCTTTCAACACTGAGCCGAGGCAAGACAAAACATGGGATTCCTTTCTGGCAGCGTCACTTTCGAGAGATATCGAATCACAAATGACCCGACCGGACAGTTTGGCGATGAACACATCGAAATTCTTCAGAAAAACAAGATCGACTCATCGGGAGCCAACCTTGCCGAGTCGCCCTGTTTTGGTTTTTCGGGAGGATCTCATTTGCTCGATACCCAGTTCGAGATCGGCAAAAACATTATTGGTGACGCGATGCATTTTGGAGTTCGCGTCGACTCAATTCAAATCCCCGGCCCGATCAAGCAAGCTTGGATGCAAATCGAACTTGGCGGAGCTCTCAAAGATAGCCCCGGTAAACGCCCTACGAAATCTCAGCGAGAAGATGCGCAGCAAGCCGTCGAGGCGAGATGTGCCGCTGAAGCTGCCAAGGGGAATTACCAACGTATGGGAGTGACGCCTGTACTTTGGGATGCACAAACAGAGACTGTATATTTGGGGAGCTCCAGTGAAAAAGCCAATGAGACTTGTCTTTCACTTTTGAAAAGCTCCTTTGGGCTTGAGTTCAGTCATGTTACTTCGGGGAGTCTTGCGTTGGAGTTTGCTGAAGCGAACGATCAAACGAAAGCCATCTTTGGTGCTTCGCCCTCTTCGTTTCATCCAATGGGCGGTGCGAATGTGGTTTGGTGGAACGGCATGACAGATAATTACGATTATCTAGGCAACGAGTTTTTGCTGTGGCTGTGGTGGCACTGGGAGAAGAATTCCAACGTTGTGTCACTGTCTGATGGGTCGGAAGTGAGCGGGATGTTTGCTCGTTCATTAAGCCTGGATTGTCCGATGGGTGAGCATGGCAAAGAATCTATTTCTTCTGAGTCGCCGGTTGCGCTACCCGAAGCGATGATGGCAATTCGGATGGGTAAGCTTCCTCGTAAAGCAGGTTTGACGCTTGTTCGTGATGGGGAGCAGTTCGATCTGACACTGAAAGCTGAGACTTTTTCGATCGGTGCTGCGAGAATTAGTCAGGTCGGTGACGATGTGCCGACGCGCGAGTTGCTTGATCGCATCGAAAGCATTCGCCAACTTTCTGAGACATCCGACTTGTTGTTCGAGGTTTTCTGTCAAACCCGTCTCGGGAAAAGCTGGCCGGGAGAGATGAAAAAGATGCTGAAGTGGCTTCGGGAAGAAACACCAATGCGGATGCAACAAAAAGCGGCCTAAGCCTTGCGGGGGAAGTGGCTTGTTTGCCCCGTCGGGCACCCCACGTTCGACGTCTGCGAGCAGGGTTTCCGGGCTCTCAAGCATTCTTTGTCGCATGCTGTTGTTGATTTCTTCCGGGCTGAGAAGGCTCAATCCTGCCCTTTTGAGTTATTTGAGAGGGTTCCGTGGCGCTGCTCCGTCGATTCAAATATCGGCATGCAGGTGGGGCGAGTGTTAATGTCCAAGATGCAGACTCCAACGTCTCTTTTTGAAACATAACCGAGCCCGTAAGATGAAGTTGTTGTTGCCAACTCGACGGCCATACGCGTAGAGCGCAATGACGAACTTGAGACGAGCGTATTCTAGCGAGCGGATTCTACTCACGTGTGCTCTGCTCAAGTGTTTCGTTTGTTTCGTTCACGTGGAATTGTTTTTGGTATAAAAGTGAAAAAATGACGACAAAACTGGTTCTTGCTGCTGACAAACTTCGTAACGATCCACGAATTGAGGCGGCCAAAAAGCTGCTCCTCGATGCAGTTGCTGAACATCAAGAAACGCTTGTTTCGGTGCGCCCGCCAAATCCTGAGTTATCGGTAGACTACGAAAAATTGTTGGAAGAGTTTGGTTCACTTCGCGGTGCCAATATCTTTTTTCCATATCTTGGAAGTGGGATTGGCAACGGCCCGTTTGTTGAACTTGGCGATGGTAGTGTCAAGCTTGATATGATCACAGGAATCGGAGTGCACGGGTACGGGCACAGCCACCCGATGTTGATTGAAGCGGGGATCAATGCTGCGATTAGCGACACGGTCATGCAAGGTAACTTGCAACAGAACACAAACAGTTGTGATATCGCTCGCTTATTGACCCAAACCGCTTGCGAGTCCGGTGCTGACCTGAAACATTGCTTTCTCTCGACGAGCGGTGCAATGGCGAATGAAAATTCGCTGAAGATGGCATTTCAGAAGAACCACCCGGCCAATCGCGTTGTTGCATTTTCACATTGTTTTGCTGGTAGGACGTTAGGGTTGGCTCAGGTCACAGATAAAGCCAAGTACCGGGTAGGTTTACCCGATACGATTTCAGTTGATTACATTCCATTTTTTAATCATGAGAATCCAGAGCGGAGTACGGCGTACGCGGTGCGTCGCTTGAAGTATCACATCGCACGCTTTCCCGGTAAGCACGCCGCTCTCTGGATGGAATTGGTTCAAGGCGAAGGGGGCTATTACGAAGGCGATTCAAACTATTTCAAAGCCCTGATTGAAGTCGCAAAAGAAAATAACATTGCAGTTATCGCTGACGAAGTGCAAACATTTTGTCGAACGACAAGGCCATTTGCGTTCCAGCATTTTGGTTTAGATAAGCTCGTTGACCTTGTCACAATCGGTAAGATTTCGCAAGTTTGCGCAACTCTTTTTACGGACGACTACGCTCCCAAACCGGGGCTGATCAGCCAGACGTTTACGGGGAGCACTTGGGCGATGTTTGCCGCCCACGCGATTGTGTCGGGTTTGATTGAGAACGGAAATTTTGGTGAGAGCGGACTCAATGTTCAGCTGCATCGTCATTTTGCTGACGGACTAAAAGGTATCAGCGAAAAGCATCCGGGCTCAATTGCCGGGCCGTACGGAGTGGGTGGCATGGTTGCTTTCACGCCGTTTGATGGGTCAGCCGAGATCGCAAAAGAGATGGTGAATCGTTTGTATGACGCTGGGTTAATGTCTTTTATGGCAGGTGGAGAGCCCAGTCGTGTCAGGTTCTTGATGCCGCTGGGTTGTGTGAAAGATTCGCACATTGACCTGGCATGTCAGATCATCGAAAACGTCATTGTAGAAATGAAGGATCAGCTCTCAGACAAATCTGCTGAAGTAGCAGAGAACTGAGTGAATGGGTGGGAGCGTTTTACTCTCAATTTTTAGTTTGTTACTTCTCTTCAAAAGAGCCAGCGACAGTTTGTACAACTAATTTTGCTTTGGGGTCCAATGCTAATCGTTCGACGAGTTCAAGAGTCTGATCTGGATCCGCTGTTTGAGCTGATCCAAAAGTCGGAATATGGACTAACAACGCTTAAAGTATCCAAGGAGGAACTTGAGTCTCGGATCGAGAGGTCCCTGTTCGCCTTCAGTCAAAAATCTGCCAAACCCAATGGCCAACCATATGTGTTTGTGATGGAGGATTTAAACAACGGCAAGATTGTTGGAACCTGTTCAATCTACTCGAAGATTGGTGGTTTTGAACCGATGTACTCTTATGAAATTAAGGAATCCGTTCATCAATCCAGTGATCTTGATCCGCCCGTTGAGCACAAGATCAAAGTATTGCACTTACGTGAAGAACACGATGGCCCTACGGAGATTGGCAGTCTATTTCTCTCGCCAGAATATTGGGGTGGAGGGCACGGACGTCTGTTGAGCCTGGCTCGGTTTTTATTCATGGCGGAATTTAGTTCGCGATTTGAAGAAGAAGTCGTGGCCGAAATGAGAGGCGTGGTTGATAAGAGTGGTAAATCTCCGCTGTGGGCCGCGTTGGGGTCTCACTTCTTTCAAATCGAATTTCCAAAAGCCGAAACACTAACAAGCCAATCTAAAAAGTTCATTGCCGACCTGATGCCTAAGCATCCAATTTACATTCCACTGCTACCGGAGGGGGCTCGGGAAGTGATTGGTCAAGTGCATGAGAATACCCGTCCAGCGTTGTCGGTTCTGGAAAAAGAAGGATTCGAGTTTAAAAATTTAGTTGATATTTTTGACGGCGGTCCAACCATGCACTGCAAGATGTCAAAAATTCGAGCGATCCAACGCAGTTGTTCTGGACATGTCGCGGGGATTGAAAAAGAAGTGGTCGATGGTCGATTGCAAATTGTTTCAAATGCTCGACTGGATTTCAGAGTTTGCCTTGGAAAAACAGCTTGGGATCAAGAACAGGTCACCATTGATCAGGTAACCGCCTTGCGCCTCGCGCTTAAAGTCGGAGACAAAGTTCGTTGTATGGATCTGCGCCCTTCTCCTTAGTCAACAACCATTTGAAACCTGCAATCGGGCTGTTGCCTTTTTGTTTTGATTTAGCCAAACCTACGGAAATCTAATGCTGCAAAATCAATGTCAGATCGCTGGGCGATGGGTCAAAGGCGACGGCGAAAGCTTCACTTCGACTTGTCCGGTTGATGCATCTGTTGTTTGGCAGGGCAATTCCGCCAGCGATCAACAGGTGACCGACGCTTTTCTTGCTGCTCGCCACGCGTTCGGCCCTTGGTGGGACAAGACGCCCGATCAGAGAATCGAAATTGTCGAGAAATATCGAGACATCGTCAAAGCCAATGTCGATGATCTTGCGGATCTAATTTCACGCGAAACTGGAAAGCCGCTTTGGGAAACAAAGACCGAGGCCGCTGCAGTTGTGGCAAAAGTAAATCTGTCAATTGAAGCGTTTCGGCTTCGGCGCGATACCACGACATTTGAAATGTCGGGGGTGAATGCTGTTACAAGGTTTAAACCTCACGGAGTTTGTGCGGTGCTTGGGCCCTTCAATTTCCCAGCGCATTTGCCCAACGGACACATTGTTCCAGCGCTCATCACTGGTAACACGGTGGTTTTTAAGCCAAGTGAACTGACGCCAGGAGTTGGTGCTTGGATGGTTGAAAAATGGCTCGAAGCCGGATTGCCGCAGGGAGTCTTGAATCTTGTTCAGGGATCTCGGCCTGTAGGTGAGGCAATCGCCAAGCACCCAGAACTTGATGGACTGTTTTTTACTGGATCTAGTGCGGCTGGTAGATCACTCCACCAAGCCTTTGCTGCGTTTCCACAAAAAATTCTTGCGTTGGAAATGGGAGGTAATAATCCGTTGATTGTTCATCAAGCTGGTGACCTCAAAGCAGCAGCTTATTTGACAATCCTTTCGGCTTTTTTCACCTCTGGTCAACGTTGCTCCTGTGCAAGACGCTTGATTTTGATTGACAATGAGGAGTCCGATTTATTCATCGCTACGTTAGTCGAGATGATGAAGGGGGTGACTTTTGGGTTTTACAATGATGATCCACAGCCTTTCATGGGCACGGTGATTTCAGCTGAGATGGGCCGGCGAATGCTGCAGGCTCAGACTCAATTAGTTGATTCGGGCGCCAAGCCAATTGTTGAGATGAAGTCAAATCGAAATTGTGACGCCCTGCTTTCTCCCGGCTTGATTGACGTGACGCACGTATCCAACCGAAGTGACGAAGAGCTCTTCGGGCCACT
The DNA here is from genome assembly GCA_029247405.1 of Mariniblastus sp. Lineage (GTDB taxonomy): Bacteria > Planctomycetota > Planctomycetia > Pirellulales > Pirellulaceae > Mariniblastus. The sequence continues at coordinate 16,381 of JAQWLH010000215.1, read as the reverse complement.
ACTCAACATCATTCGTGTCGAGGATTTTGATGCGGCAATTCGAGAGGCCAATAACACTGAATATGGGCTGTCAGCAGGTTTACTGAGCGATAATGAGCAGTGTTACAAGCAGTTCATTCATCGGATTCGGGCTGGTGTGGTGAATTGGAATCGCCAAACGACTGGCGCCAGTGGAAAACTGCCTTTTGGTGGCTGCGGAATGAGCGGAAACCATCGCCCCAGTGCTTACTTTGCGGTAGATTATTGTTCATTTCCTGTCGCATCGCTTGAATCAAATAAGCTTGAGCTTCCGGAGAAATCTTTGACTGGAATCAAGATTTGAAAGATAAAGCTAGGGCGGTCCTGACCGTGACCGCTGATGGCTGGGGCCAGTTGGGATAAGATAACTTCCGGTTCGATCACCTCTTTGGAAAGGTTGATCGAGGGCTGGAGGAGGGAAACCACGGACCTCGAGAAAGCAAAGTATGCCGCCACTGTTCACCAAACGCCTCACTTGCCCGGCATGCACTCTCCTCTGTGACGACGTCGACGTATCAGCGTTAGAGGCGGTTGATTGCCCCAAGGCCCAGTCGTTTTTTCAAATCGAAGTTGCGAAAGATTTCGTTCATCATGTTGATGGAAAACCGGCTGGTCTGGAATCAAGCATTCAGGCTGCTGTTGAGCTTCTTCAGCATTCCCGAGCCCCCCTGGTCTGCGGGCTCGAAAACTTGACGACCCAGTCCCAACAGGTCGCTTGGAAGATCGCTGAAAGATCCCGGGCAACTCTTGATACGACGATGACCAATGGAGGTCGCGGAAGTATTTTTTCTCTCCAACGGACGGGCAAAGTCACGGCGACGTTGGGGGAAATGGCGAATCGTTCCGACGTGATTGTGTGTTGGTTTTGCGATCCGGTCAAAACACACCCGAGACTGCTGGAACGATTGTCTAAGCCCGGTGTGTCCAACCGTCGAATCCTTGTCATTGATGATTCTGACACGTCGAAGGCTTCCAGATTGGGTGAGCACGTTTATGTTGAGCGAGAGAACGCTGCTGCGGTTTTAGCGATACTGCGAGCGTTGTTGGTTGGAATTCAAATTGAGAGTGATCGTATTCTTGAAACGACAGGACTGGAATTGTCGCAGCTTGAATCGTTATTAGATGTGATCACAAGTGCCAAATATGGTTCAATCATTTATGGCCAGTTGCAGGGCAATTCAGCGTTCGATTTAGTGACTGATTCGTTGGCCCTGTTGATCCGCGAATTGAATGATAAAACGCGATTTGTTGGGATGAAGCTGCGAACTGACTTGAACGCTCAAAGTGCCGAAAATGTATTGGCTTGGAGCTCCGGTTATCCATTTGCCGTTAATTTTTCCCGAAAGTATCCCCGCTTTAATTGGCTTGAGTACTCGGCTGAGACGGTCTTAAGTCGTGGCGAGTGTGACGCCGTCCTGTTAGCGACAGGAGTTGATTGGCAAAGTTCCGTTTCGGGCCTAAGCCAAGCGGCACGGGAGCAGTTGGAGACGATTCCGACAGTCGCGATCAGTCCGGTCGGAAATTGCCCCGCAGATATTTCGATTCAAGTTGGCATTCCGGCGTTGAGTCAAACGGGTGAGTATTGCCGCAACGATGATGTTTCCATGCCTTTGAGATCGGTTCAGAAACCTGAAGCCACGACGGCAGAGTCAGTCTTGGGGGCGATCCTGACGGCGATCTCGTAAGTCACTCAATTGCAGGGATTTTCAATTGTTTTCCGACGGCAATCAAGCTGTTTTGCGTGCGGAAGTACATCACGCCGTTGGAGACAGCGGGCGTGGCGAGCGTAGGCTCGCCGAGTGGGTTGACTTTGACTAATTCGAATTGAGGACCAGACTTTACGACCAACACTCGGCCGTCCTCGGCGGTAAAGTAAAGATGCCCATCAGCGGCAACGGGCGAAGCGGTGAAGCTCAAACTTCCTCCCTCGGCTTTCATCCGCTTCTTGTAGACGACTTTTCCGGTTTGAGCAGCATAACAAGTCAAGATTCCGCTATTGGCACAACAGTATAAATAGTCGCCGTGGATGATTGGGGATGGCATGTAAGGGCCACCGCGCGGGACACTCCAGCTAATGGAGGGACTCGTTGACGTATTTTTGGGCAAGCTGATATCACCTTTTGAATCTGGCTTGATCGCATAAATTGGCTGGATCGGGGAATAGCCACTGGAAATATAAATTAGGTCGTGAGCGACGATGGGAGTCGGCACAACAATTTCTGAATGCTCTTGCAGTGACCAGATTAAATTGCCATTTTCAAAGTTGTAGCCTCTGGCGGCTTTTGTGCCGTTGGTGATTACCATCGTCGTTTCGCCGAAGGAGTGCACGGTGGGGGTTGACCAGCTTGGGATTTCATCACGTTTGGTTCGCCAGATTTCAGCACCCGATTCAAGGTCGAGGGCTGTAATAAACGACTGCCCCTGAATATCGCATTGGATGATCACGCGATCGTTGTGAATCAGCGGTGAACTGCCGAATCCCCATTGATAACCTGGGTCATAGAACCAGCCGCTGTCTAATAATCCAAAATTCTTTGTCCAAACGAGATCGCCACTTTTTGAAAAACAGTAGAGTCCTTCACTGCCAAAGAACGCTACTACTTGTTTACCATTAGTCGCCACGGTTGGGTTGGCATGGGACGACTTTGCATGACGTTTGACGGCGGGCTTGGTCTGGTTGGCCGTCTTTTCCCACAATAGTTTTCCATCTTCGGTCGAGTAACAAAGCACTTTGAATTGATATTCGGTATCTTCCTCAATTGAATCGACATCGCCGTAGAGACCGATTTTTAGATTGCCGGCCTCTCCCTCAGCGACGGCGGAAGTCAAATAAATACGATTTCCCCAGATCGTAGGACAAGATAATCCAAGGCCAGGGACATTGACTCGCCATTTTAGATTCGTGCTGTCTTTGGCGTCTCCCGTGACATTCCAAGCGGTTGGTGGTCGTTGGCCATCTGCAACTCCCCGAGCGCCATTTCCCCGAAAGCCGGGCCAATTCGCCGACGAAACAGCTCGATCTGCTGCGAGTGATGCAGGGCTCGAAGATCCGAATTCTAGCGGTTCCGGTGAGGCGGGTTGAATTTCTTTGGATTTAGTACTCGGTTGGGCTACCTTGGGCTCGCGGGGGGAGGATTTGACCGGCGACAGCAAAAAACTCCGGTCGCCAGTTTTGAGCTTTAGCCCTTGGACGGTTTGATGATCGACGATGAATTCAATTTCGACATTGCCGATCGAAAATTCATGCAATTTTGTCGAGACAAGTTCATCGTGGCTGCCGCCGTTGAAGCTAATCAGCACGGATTGGTCTCTCGTAATGATATCAATGCGAAGCTGGTCATTGGCATATCTGCCCGGGTAAAGTTTGAGCAAGCCAGGTGCAATTGCGACTGACTTGGTTTCCTCCAACTTGTATTGGGAGAACAGGGATAGCGCTTGAGTCCTTTGTTCTTCAAGTGGAATGCGATTGGCAGCATCACGCGCTTTCACCAATCCCTTTTTTGAAATCTTACCGGTCTCTAAAAGATTTTTTGCAAACGCATGATCACCTGATGCAATCGCCGAAGCTAAAATGTCGCCAGCGCCCTTTCCGCCGTGTCGGATAAGATCCAACACGATGTCGCGGTTGCCTTTCATCTGAGCCCAAGTCACGGGCGTCGCTTGGTAAAAAGTGTCTTTGATGTTCGGGTCAGCCCCCTGGCTTATGAGGAACTTGACAACATTTTTGTGTCCGCGGTCGCAGGCAAAAAAGAGCGCTGTCGCTCCGTATTCGGTTTTTACATCGATATCGATCCCGGCTTGAATTGCGGCTTTGACTTTTGAGAGTTCTCCCTCTCGAGCGGCACGCCAAAACAATTTTTCCGGTGTTGCATCTTTTTCTTGGCTGACCTTGGCCGCGGCGGGATTCTGATTGGAATCGGCAGGAGTCTTGGACTCCTGTGCCGAACTCGATGAGATGGTTGTTGCAACCACCCACGCTAGAAAAATAAATGCTCGAGTTGCTTGTGAAGTTGGCTGAATAGATCGTTCAAAAATACAACGCACCTTATCTCCGATTCGATTTGAGTTTCCATCTTAGTGATGGTGGCTAATCTAAAAACAGCGGCTTCAAGTGCCGTTCGTACAGGTTCTCTGTCACGTTGCGACTGATGGATTCTTCGCATTCAGTTAGAAGGTTTAAATATCGGTCGCCCATTTTAGCCGCGATCTTGTAGCCGACATGCAGCAATTGCCGGAAGGACGAATTGAATTCGGCGTGATTGGGGTCATGCCGAAGAGCATTGACATATTGATTCGCCGTCCACGCGTTAACGTCTTCCGGAGATGGGAGTTTGGCGGGATCGATATCGATCACGGTTGCGTAAGGAGCGCAAAGTGAATCTGAGTCTGCAAAAGCTTTCGCATAGACTTCTTTGGCGATTTCCAATCCTGCACCACCGGCTTCAGCTAAGCCAATGAGTTCCTCCAGCCATGTGGTTCCCGCTGTTTTAATGTGCAAGCCGGCACCGGTTTTAGCGAGTGCCCGCCGAATCGGTCCGTAGATTGAAAACTTGTCGCTCCCTGAATGCACACTTAATTTAAGATTTTCGGGCAAACCATATTTTTTGACCGCAAAAGCGATAATTGCCAGGTCGTCTTCAAACTCTTTCTCAAATTGAACGACATCGCCAACGTAGTCTACTCCTTTGTTGAATCGGCCCGTGAACTTGGGGGCAATGGTTTGGATGGGAATCCCTTCCTGAGCGATGGCAGCCAAGATCACGAGCAATTCAGGTGGCGTTTGGGGCGAATCGGTCTCATCCATCGAAACTTCCGTGACGAAAGTTCCTTCTCCATTTTGAGAAGCGATGTAACGATAAATTTCACCAGCTAGTTTGACGGCTTTAAGATATTGGTTGGCCGTCGCGGCAATGGATTCACGGGTCATCTCAAGTGGTTCAGGGATTCCGGGAATGGAAAGGCTGCCGATCAATTCGGGAACCGTATCGATGAATGCACTTACTTCCGACTCTTCGGCGGGCGCTCCAATCGCGTCGGCAACGTCGATCGTGTAAAAGTCGCTATTGTTGAGAAACGGATCCACGATTTTTAAATTGATATGATCGGCATCCACGTAATGGGATTTTTCCCAGCCCAAAGCCTCGACTGCTGCATCGGCCGCAACACGACAACTTGCAATTTCGGATCCAATGGTTTGATGCTCGCGATTTGATTTATTCCAGACGGGAACAATTTCGACCCCTTGCTCAGCTGCTTTAGCAATGGCTGCAAGTTGGGCTTTGCCTTGGTGGGCAAACCGGTCGCCAACTCCAAACGAGAATTTTTCGATAATAAGAGCCACAGTAGATCCCACGTTTTCGGAGTGAATGATTGATGAGGTTTCTCACTGAAACCACCCTCAAATGTTAATTAATATTCACTCGATTGGGTATTGCCCAGATATGCGAAGGCAATTCCCCTCATTTGAAGCTGGCCAAGCTGAAAGAGTATCTATGAAAAGCAAGGCGAGCCGAAGAGGTTGGCGTTTTGCGGGACGACCAAAAATCAACGACCCGCCTCTGGCTTGTGTTATGATTGGGTCATACATGAAACTGATCAGTTCCGATAAGGTTTCGGGCTTTGTTTGGAATAAGTGAAACAAAGGTTTCCAGAGCAACTGCAAGCCGTCATGATTATTTCCCTATTACGATTTCGTCTGTGGCAGTTGTTTTTGGCGATCGCAGTGGCCTGTGGCGGATTGTGGCTTGTTACACAAGCCGGAATGAAGACGGCAGAGATCGAGATTCTCCAGTTTGATGCAGTTCCAATAAACCGATTTTCTGGAATTGAATTGCCGGATCATCAGGCTTCCATGTCTGGCAGTGCTGATGATACTCCGGACCTGATTTACGAGCTGGCCAAGGTGCAGTTTTCATTTCGTGAACCAATGGAATCTCGGCACGAAACTGTCAGCGTGTTTCTAACGCCAATGTTGACAGATGAGGTTTTTGAAGTCGGGCAGCGTTTGAAATTTCGTTACCGAGCCAGCCCAATTCTTTGGCTGAAGGCGATGAATCCGGTAGGCTCGGCCTTGGAATTTTTGGCGATTGAGCAGGATTGCATCGAAGAAATTATTACTGAATCGGGGGACCCAACCATTGAGTATTGAGCATTGAACGAGAACCCAATTCTGACTCAAAACTTGATTGCGCTGGGTTTGCTACATCGACGCTGCCCCACAAGCTTGGAGCGAATGTCTGCGACAATTAATCGCGCTCAATGCAAGCACGTGCGAGCTAATTCACCCGTTCCAGCGCGGTTTGAATCTTGCTTGCTTTTTGATTAGCGAACCTCGCTTGGGGGATTGGATTAATCCTTGAAGCGAGGTTGATTTTGTCCACTCTGCTTTGGAACCAGTGATTATCAAAATGGACTATTTGGCTTTTTCGATGGCGCGAGCCATGGCAGCACCCATGTCGGCAGGGCTTTGAGCGACTTCGATTCCAGCAGCTTCAAGAGCTGAGATCTTTTCCGCGGCAGTTCCTTTGCCCCCGCTAATGATAGCACCGGCATGACCCATGCGTTTTCCGGGAGGGGCTGTTCGTCCGGCGATAAAGGCGGCAACAGGTTTGGTTACATGTTCTTTAACGTAGGCGGCAGCTTCTTCTTCTGCCGTTCCACCAATTTCACCCATCATCAAAATCGATTCGGTTTCGCCGTCTTCTTCGAACATTTTCAAGACGTCGATGAATGAAGTTCCCACGATTGGGTCTCCGCCCAGGCCGACGCAGGTCGTTTGGCCCAATCCCAAATTGGAAGTTTGCCATACGGCTTCGTAGGTCAGGGTTCCGGATCGACTCATGATGCCAACAGATCCTTTTTGGTGGATGTAGCCGGGCATGATTCCAATCTTGCATTCATCTGCGGTGATCACTCCGGGGCAGTTGGGGCCGACGAGAACTGAGTTTGAGTTTTTGGCAGATTCGTAGACTCGTACCATATCAATCACTGGAACGCCCTCGGTGACCGCGATCACAACTTTGATTCCTGCGTCGATCGCTTCGAGAATGGCATCCGCAGCAAACGGTGGGGGGACAAAGATCATAGTCGCATCAGCGCCCGTTTGTTCAACGGCTTCGCTGACTGTGTCAAAAACGGGAAGTCCAGCGACTTCCTGCCCACCTTTTCCCGGCGTCACACCGCCGACCATCTGAGTGCCGTAATCGAGACAGCCACGCGTGTGGAATTCACCGACGTTGCCGGTGATGCCCTGACAAATGACTTTAGTATCTTTGTTAATGAGAATGCTCATTGATATTCCGCTTGGTTTTTAGTTTTGAGTGTTTTAAGAAGGAGGCCTTGCGATCGAGTCGCAACGTTTTGACTACCCGAGAGTGGCGGCGACCTTTTCAGCCGCATCGTTCAAGTCAGTCGCCGTAATTACATCAACATCGGAATCTTCCAGGATCTTTCGACCTGCCTCAACTTCGGTGCCCTCGAGACGGACGACCAAAGGCACTTCGAAACCAACCGATTTGGCTGCGATGACAATGGCTTCCGCAATGGTGGTGCATTTCATGATGCCACCAAAAATGTTGACCAAAACTGCTTTTACATTTGGGTCTGAAAGAATGATTCGAAACGCCTCGGTCACTTGATCTGCGTTTGCACCTCCGCCTACATCGAGAAAGTTTGCGGGTTCTCCTCCATGGAGCTTGATGATGTCCATCGTGCTCATCGCTAAACCGGCCCCGTTGACCAGACAACCGATGTTGCCTTCAAGTTTGACGTAGCTCAGTCCCGCGTTTGACGCACGAACCTCAGACTCTTCTTCTTCACTGAGGTCTCGCAATTCTTCCCAGTCTTGATGGCGAAAGGCGGCGTTTGAATCGAAGTTGATTTTCGAATCGAGCGCGACCAACTCGCCATCCCCTGTGACGACCAAGGGGTTGATTTCCATCAAACTGCAATCCGTGTCAACATACATTCGGCAAAGTGCCTTCATGAACTTGTCAGCAGACCGAACCGATTTACCTTTGATTCCAAGTTTCTTACAGAGCTTGCGAACTTGGTAGCTTTCAAGCCCTTGGGCCGGGTCGAAATGTTCTTTGAAGATTTTTTCAGGAGTCTCGTGAGCGACCTTTTCAATTTCGACGCCGCCTTCTTGCGAGCACATCAAAACCGGTTTCATGGCTGCTCGGTCAAGCACGATACCGAGGTATAGTTCTCTCGCGATGTCACAGCCAGCTTCGACAATGACTTGATTGACTTTCTTACCGTCCGAGCCAGTTTGGATGGTAACAAGCCGGTTCCCGAGCATGTTTTCCGCGGCTTGCCTTGCCTCTTCGGCGGACTTGACCAGTTGCACACCGTGCTGGTCTGGTTTTTCAATAAAAGTTCCCTTGCCGCGGCCACCCGCGTGAATTTGGGATTTGACCACTGCAATCGCCCCCCCCAACTCATTGAAAGCGGTGGCTGCCGCGTCAGCAGTTCGGGCTACGCGATTTTCGAGGACGGTAACGCCAAACTTGCTGAATATTTGCTTACCTTGGTACTCGTGAATTTTCATTTTTTTAAGTTCGTTAAGGTGGTTCGTGTCGTTCGGCGGTTGGCGCCAAGCCGGAGATTATAAGAAACCACGATTTTACGGGTCAACGGGACAACCGCTTAGATCTTCGGCTCTCTATTACGACGTTTGTAGGGATTGACCAAATAATCCATCAATTCGGTTCGCAATGATGAGGTTCAATCTCTTGGCTTGGCATACCCGATTGATCAAATAGGTATTTTGCTCATCAGCTTCGTCTTTTGAATTTTCATGATGAATCAGTCATCTGAGGCATTTCTGGGAAGTTTTAAGCTTCCCCATTCAGCTCAAAGCTATGACGCCTCCGTAGGTCCGATCCTGAATCTCATGGAATCGGATCCTTTTGATGAAATAAATTCCGAGATGGGGCCTTTTGCTGCAAAAGACCCCTATGTGAGCGAAAACGAGCTCGAATCATCGCCTCAGCCAGGTCTTTCCGGTTCACCAGCTATTACCTCAACGGATGTATCACTACCCATGACGATTTCGCCCAACAATCAACCGTCGGCCAACATCAACAGATCTCAACCTTTCAGGTTTGTCACAGTCGAATCAAAATTGGTTGAGAATTTGACTTCGATTTCTGCAAAGTCCGAACTCGTCAAACAAAAGTCCAGAAAGATTCCTCCCGCCCGATCCCTCGAGAGTATTTTGGCCTCCATTCCCGGTTACCAGGAAGATCAACCGGATGTGGAAAGTGAGCCAGATTCTCCGCAAACAGGCCCAGCTCCGGCATTGACTCGAAAATCTCTAGCCGATGAGATTACCGAAAAAATGTCACGGGATCCAAGATTCCGTCTTCCCGGACACGTTGCGTCTCCAGTTCCGATGGTTGGTTCATCTGAAACAGAGGACATTGTGCCTAAATCAACCGAGGATCCCATGCTAGGCAAAAGCGGATTAAACTCGGAGCCAACTGAGGCCGTGACGATCGAAAGAGGGGTCTTTGCTCCGGTTGATTGGTATGCAGCCGAGACCATCACGCCAGCAACAAGCCAAACGCCCGTACCAATTTTGGATTTATCGGTCCCCGCGATGATCGCTGATCCGCTGTCGGGAGAGCAGGCCTTTGATATCAAAGATTTTAGTGATGAAGTCAGTGCTGCAATCCCGGCGATTCCTGGTGCATTTCAGGAAACAATTGTTAATCTTGGTTCTTCTGTCGATGAAGCAAACGAATCATTGCCGAGATCAGTTGATGCAATTTTTTCAGACCAGTCGCAGTGTTTAGATGAAGTTTCTGGGCGGACATGCGATGATGGACAAAAGCAGAGCTTGGATGTCGAGGCAACCTCGGCACGCTCAGAGGTCTCTGAAATTGAGTCTGCGTTAGCGGCATGTACCGAGCTCTCAAGCCCTCTTTGCCGACACGAACCTGATCCTGCGACGCACCCAGCGGCTGAATCAGCTCATGTTGAGAGTGTCGACAATCTGTTTGTCGTGGCGGAAGGCGATGTGATTCAGATCGACGGAAACGATGGTTACGACTTCATTGACTTAGCTTGTTTTCCCCATGATGTCGCCATTATTAAGCCCGGGAGCATCATCATCATTGATGAATCAGGTTCGACATTTGAGGTCAATTACAAGAACATTGGTTACGCTTTGTTTGCTGATGAGGTGCAACTTGATTTGCCCCCTAACGAGTAACTCAAGCCTTGGAGTAACTCAAGCCTTGTTTCGATCTCCGCAGTCCAAATCACGGAGCTTTGTCCCAAAGCTAGGAGTATGTTACTACCGGAGAGAAGTGTTCTTTTCGTAGAGCCACTCCCCAGGCCTACGTTTCGGTGGATGGTCAGCCTTTGGGGCCTCTCCTACCTCGACGCTCGTTATTTCGCCCCTCGGTCGCTTGCGTAACTGCATAATAGCCTGCCGGATGGATTGGGCCTGTCAAAGATCGGGTTAACAATGGGGTAAAAGGCTGGATGTCCCTTAGACGATCAATCCAAAAATCGGGTAGAATCAATGGCTGAGATCCCGCTTAATCTTTGCCAACCGCCAGGCCGCCGATGAATTCGCAAGACAAACCCCAAGACGAACAGTATCAGGTCGTCGCGCTTCGCTACCGCCCTAAATCGTTTGGTGATCTTGTTGGACAGGGCCACATCGCGACGGCACTCTCCAACGCGATTAATAAAAACCGTGTGGGGCATGCTTATTTGTTTACAGGTGCTCGAGGTGTTGGGAAAACTTCTTCGGCGAGAATTTTTGCCAAATGTTTGAATTGTGAAAAAGGCCCGACGATGGAGCCTTGCAATGAGTGCGATATTTGCCAGGCCGTTTCATCGGGCGAAGACGTTGATGTTCTCGAAATCGACGGTGCGTCTAATCGTGGAATTGATGAGATTCGTCAATTGCGATCCAACGCTGCAGTACGGCCGAGTCGTTCTAAATACAAGATCTACATCATCGATGAAGTCCACATGCTCACCATGCAGGCTTTCAACGCACTTTTGAAGACGCTTGAGGAACCACCGCTGCATGTAAAGTTTATCTTTTGCACGACTGACCCGCAGAAAATCCCAATCACGGTTTTGTCGCGATGCCAGAGGTTTGATTTTTCACCGGTTCAGACGAACGAGATTGCCAACCGACTTCGTGAGATTGCGCAGGCTGAAGGAGTCTCGGCTGATGAACAAGCATTATCGCTTTTGGCGAGGCGGGCCAACGGTTCCATGCGTGACAGCCAGTCCCTTTTAGAACAGCTGTTTTCATTTTGTGGGAATGCGATTTCAGTCGATGAAGTCAACCAATTGCTTGGTACAGCGGACATGGGACGAATTGCCGAAATTGCGACGGCGATGACTAGTAATGATTCCCAGACGACGCTCAATTTGATTCATCGTGGGGTGACTGAGGGCGTTGATTCCGGGCAAATGGCGGATCAGTTGTTGGGCTATTTCCGCGACATGATGGCGATTCGGGTTGGTTGTGGTGAGGACACACTGCTGAATTGCACCGCTGCAGATGTGGAGCAATTGCAATCCCAGGCCGACGAGTTGGGGTTGGAGACAATTCTCTTCATTGTCCAAATCCTCGACGCTGCTGTCGTGCGAATGCAGGCTAGTCTTCACGCGAGAACATTGCTGGAGGCGGCAGCCATTCGAGTTTGCAACTTGGAAAAGCTTGATTCGCTCTCCGATCTGGTCAGCAGTTTGTCCAAATCAGGGGGGGCAAACAAAACGGCACCGAGTCAATCCACTCCCGTTCGTCGACCTCGCGTCCAAATGCGAGAAGTTCAGACTGCTAATTCGCCCGTGGCGGAAGCTGATTCAAAAAAAAAAGAAATAAGTGATGCGGTTAACCCAAGTGGAAAAAAGCCGGTCAACGCAGCGGTGCAGAGTGAGCACGCGATCGGGGATTCATCGGACACAAAAGTAAGTTCAAGTGATTTGAGTCCTGAGACTGGGAATCATGTTCCGAAGCCCGAAGGAAATGAACCGTCTCCTGACCCAGAAAAAATTAGCCCTCCAGAGGTATCGAAGGCCGAGGCGGATTCTGGTTCGACAGAATCTGATAACGGGGCCAGTGGGCAAACCGTCACCGCGGCAAACATCGAAGCGGTCTGGAAGCAAGTCACTTCTCAGATGGGGGAGATGACAGCTGACATGGCAGGTGACTACGAGAGCCTGGTTTTGGCTGAACCGTCGCAACTCGTCGTGACATTAAAAGAAAAAATCAGTAGTGATCTGTGCTCCCGGAGCGATCGTAAGCAGAAATTCGAGTCGGCGTTGGAGGCAATCGCCGGAGCTAAAATTCGAATCGATTTTTTGGCTTCCAAAAAGGTGGCGGCGGTCGAGACGCCGGTACCGACCTTAACTCGGCAGCAACAGATTCGGAAACTTCACGATGAAGAATTCGTCAAAAAGACGATCAAGCTTTTTGATGCTGAAATTACAGGATATCGAGAACCGCTACGGACAAGAAAACGGTAACCCGTTAAGATTGTTCTGATACAAAATATTTTGGAGAACGGGATGTTTAAAGGACTTGGGAATATTGCTTCGTTGGTTAACCAGGCTCGAACGATGGGGCCAAAGATGCAGGAAGCGATGGAGCAGCTAAAAACAAAACAAGTGACTGGGGCGGCAGGTGGCGGGATGGTCAGCGTGACAGCCAACGGGACCGGTCAAGTCGTCGAAATAAAGATAGACCCAGTGTTGGCAGAGAAGAACGATCTTGAAATGGTAACGGACTTATTGCCCGCTGCCATTAATGACGCGTTAGCGAAAGCCAAGGTCCTGCACATGGAAGCCATGCAATCCGTGACCGGAGATTTGCCTGTTCCGGACAATATGGAGAACATGCTCAAGCAAATTTTGGGTGGGGATGAGAGCGGTCCCGGAACCAGTACGGAATAACCGAACTTGGTTCCCAAGAGCGTTTTTGACGAAGTAAAGTTGTATAGATTTTGATTCAAGGTGCGACCTGGTATGGCGGAACTCTCGGATTCGGTAACTCACATGATCGAGCAGCTTTCCCGACTTCCCGGGATTGGTCGAAAGTCTGCTGAGAGATTGGCTTATCACATTTTACGGGTGCCAGAATCAGAAGCATTTGCGCTTTCAGACTCAATTCGAAATGTTCGCGAGAATGTTAGATATTGCGATATCTGTTTTAATCTTGCAGAAAGCGAAATGTGCAATATTTGCCGTGATCCAGTTCGGGACCAAAAAACTCTTTGCGTCGTCCAGCAACCCCGTGACTTGATGGCGTTGGAGCAGTCAGGGACTTACCGCGGGATCTATCATGTCTTGCTTGGGCGGATCGCACCACTTGAAAATATAGGTCCCGATCAGTTGACGATTGACCAACTGGTTGGCCGAGTTGTTGAAGGAGATTTTGCAGAAGTGATCATGGCGACTAATCCAACGGTTGAAGGCGACGGGACGGCTCTTCATATCTCGAATTTGTTGGCCGAGTATAATGTGCGACTGACTCGATTGGCTCGTGGAATCACGACCGGTAGCATTCTTGAGTATACAAATAAGGAAATCCTCGCCGACGCGTTGTCCGGGAGACAGCCACTTTAAGTCGTAGATCTGCGAGAATTACCACGACAGTTGCTGTTATGGGCTTTAAATGCCCTTTGGTTTGTTTGGGTGGTTGCCTGCAACTGCCTTTCAAGCTTCAAAAGTTTTGCACAATGACACACGTTTCGGTGTCAAAACGAAGTTGTATTTTCACAGCCAAAAAAATTGGTTGATGTGCATTTTTGGTTGATTCTGGCGGTAGAATGAGAGGTAGCCAAAATTGTTTTGTTTCATTCCTCTTACATCAAATAGAATGATCCACTAAATACGATTCTCCATTTCCATCGGACTTAATTCCAAACTCTTAACGATTTCTCCTCACCGAAAACTAGATGAAAATTTCCTTCGGTCAAAACCTGTCTCAAAAGCAATCCCAGACGATGGCTCCGCGCATGATCCAGTCGATGGAGATCTTGCAAATGGCCCAGGCGGCTTTAGAGGAAAAAATCGAACAGGAGCTCATTGAGAACGGCGCTTTGGAGCGAGTCGATGAGGCTGGGTACTCTGAAGAGGATGCGGCCAGTGAATCGACGAAAGAGAAAGAACAAAAGGAAGCTGAATCAAAAGATGTTGATCAAAAAGAATTGGTGGTCGAAGAGGGACAGGGAGGCGAAGATGACTTTGAACGCTTACTTAATCTAGACAACGAGATTCCAGACCATTTTGATGAAAGCACCCGTCCATCATCCAATCGAATTCAAGAAAGTGGCGATCGTCAGCATGATTTGATTGCTAACATTGTTGATCGCGGTGAAACATTACAAAGCCATTTAGTTCATCAACTTCATGAGATGACACTTGAACCCAAGCTCCTCAAAATGTGCGAGCGAATCGTTTCGTCTTTGTCGGCGAAGGATGGTGGTTATCTCAAGGTCGCTTTGAGCGATTTATTGCCCGTGGATGCAGGGCCTGACGATCTTGAGTTTGCTGAGAATGCTTTAGCGCACATTCAGCAGCTTGATCCAGTTGGCGTTGGCGCAAGGAACTTGAGTGAGTGTTTACTGTTACAGTTGTCACCCGACATACCTCACCTTCAAAATGTTCGTACGCTGATTATGGATCACCTCGAAGATCTGCAGCACAACCGGATGCCGCAGATTCAAAAAGCAACAGGTCTTACGATCGATGAGATTAACGAAGCTTGGGATGATCTGCGAACTTTGGACCCCAGACCAGCCAGTTCGTTTGCTGATGATTTTGTCCCGACCGTGACTCCCGATATGTGGCTGGAGGTAACGGATGAAGGTGACTACGTCGTGAAAATGGATGAAGGGCCAACGCGAAATCTGTACATCAGTAAATATTACAGGCAGCGATTAGCAAACGGTCAGGCAACGGCTGAAGAGAAAGAATATATCAAGCGAAAGATCACCTCGGCGCAGTGGTTGATCGAGTCGATTGAGCAGCGACGCAGCACGCTAACTCGCGTTGCTCAGGAAATCGTTAACCATCAAAAAGATTTTTTTGATAACGGACCAGAGTTTCTCAAGCCGCTGAAGATGGAGCAGATTGCTGATTTAGTCAAAGTCCATGTCACAACCGTTAGCCGCGCGGTCGATGAGAAGTGGATCGAAACCCATCGCGGTATCTTGCCATTGCGAATGTTCTTCATGGGGGGGACCACAACCGAGGACGGTGAAGATATCGCGTGGAATAAGATTAAGATTGAACTCAAGAAAATCATTGATGGTGAGGATGCTTCCAAACCCTTTAGTGATATTGAAATCATGCGGTTGTTAAAGTCCAAGGGGTTCAATGTCGCGCGACGAACTGTGAGTAAGTACCGGGAGATTCTTGATATCCCTAGTTCTCGCCAAAGGCGTGATTGGTCCAAAAAAATGAAGTAGTCGAGGTGTGATGAGTTAGTAAGCTGTGTTTGGGGCATCCACAAGCAGTCCCATGAAATACGATAATCTCCCTTGGCGGATTATCTTAATCTGGTCTGAGCCGTTCTGTCGATTCAGTCATTTTTTGCTCAGGCTTCCAGTTCACTCTAAATACGTCTGATTGAGTCGCATCTTTGGCCTAAAGCGGCGTATGTGCGTGCTGTGCAAATGCTCACCCTTCAAGCCCGCTCTTTGATTAACGCCCAATGGGTTTGCTACCACGACTGCTGTCAAATTCACAACCGTTTTTTGGAATCGTTGAAGGTGAATAATGAAAATGGCAGATCCCAGCCCCGAGAGCGTCGGGGGAATCCGCCGCGAAGCGATTTCGTGAGTTGTTTTTGCTTTCGAAACGGGTGGGGAATCAGGAACATTCGTGAAATGATCTTTTGTAACTTGCGAATTCGCGTCTCCAAAGTGAAGATAGAAGGTTAGGGGATTGGGTTTGATAGCGCGTCAAGAATTGAACGTCCACCCATCAACTGCTTTACGGACGAGATTGTTGAATGTTGAGGAAGAGAGTTTCTAAATTTAATCGGGAAAGTAGTGAGTCGGTGCTGGGGTCTGCTCACGGAAAATCTACGTCCGCACCAAATGAGGTTTACGCTCTCGATACGACGCTGCGAGTGAAGACACCAGAAAACATCTCGTTTAAATATCAACTCGCCGGCCCTTTTCGTCGAATCTTCGCCTACTTTTTCGACGTCGTTATATCGCTGGGAGCCTTTTACTTCATTTGCTTGATAATCTATGTCGGTTTCTTGTTTGTTATCTTGCCCGTCGCCGCCTATTTCGGTGGTGGCCAAGTCATCTCGCAGTTGATGGGGATTTTGGGTGGTATTCGTGAGATTGTCTTTTTTATTGTTTATTGGTTTTAT
>JAQWLH010000167.1 GCA_029247405.1 Mariniblastus sp. | reverse complement strand
CTCGCTTGCGACATGGTTGCCCTTACGAGCTAAATACACACAAGGCTATTGGTAATGAAGATTCATTCTTTCGTCGTCTTGGAAAAAGCAGACATCACGATGTGCGGGGCTTGAGAATGCGGGCGCCAAAATTTGTTACTGGAGGATTTGTAAGCTAAGCGGCGCGTGATGGCTGTCGTCCGTGTTTAGCACTTCAGCCGGCACCGTGTCAGTCATTAGGTGCAACCTTCAAATATTTTGAGGGAAGGCCCGATAAAAATGTGAATGATCTTTCAAGCTATCTTTTTGAGAAAATAATTATTGATATGCTGATGCTTTGGTCGTCCACGATATCGAACAAGCTGATCTCATGAAGTACGAAGAATTGCCGGAATGGTCCGCGAAAGCTGCTGAATGGGCCGCTGAGTATCACGCAACTTTACGTGATCGTCCCGTGCGACCCAATGTCAAGCCGGGCGAGTTTGCGAAGAAGATTCCAGCGTCTCCGCCGGAATTGGCGGAAGAGATGTCGGAAATCTTCAGTGACTTTGTTGATCTCGTTCCCAATGCGATGACCCATTGGCAGCATCCGAGATTTTTTGCCTACTTTAGTTCCAATGCTTCGGCAGCTTCCATGTTGGCGGAGCAATTGGCTAATGCGATTTCCTCACAATGTATGCTCTGGCAAACTTCGCCTGCGGCAACGGAATTGGAAACCGTTATGATTGATTGGTTGCGTCAAGCTTTAGGTTTGTCCAGCCAATTTAAAGGTGTCATTCAGGATAGCGCTACGTCAGCAACTCTGTCTGCCGTTTTGACAATGCGGGAAAAGGCGTTGAATTGGCAGGGTAATGATTGTGGACTTGCCGGGCTTCCGGTGCTGAGGGTTTATGCTTCAGATCAGACGCATTCGTCAATCGATAAAGCGGTTCGACTTTCTGGAATAGGTCAAGCAAATCTGGTCAAAATTTCAACCGATGATCGTTGGGCCATGAAACCCGAAAGTTTGCGCGCCGCAATTGAAACGGATCTAGCCAATGGCTTGTTGCCGGCTGGACTTATCGGCTGTGTCGGTGGGACCTCGATTGGTGCATCGGACCGCTTGAGCGAGATTCTTAAAATTGGTCAAGAGTACAATCTCTACACTCACGTTGACGCTGCGTGGGCGGGTTCAGCGATGATTTGCCCTGAATTGCGTTCGATCTGGGAGGGGGTCGAGTTGGCGGATAGTATTGTGTTTAATCCACACAAATGGTTGGGAGCAAATTTTGATTGTTCTGTCCAGTTTCTCCGCCAGCCAAAAAACCAAATTCAAACGCTGGCGATTAAGCCCGCCTATTTGGAAACACTTGAAGAGGATCGCATTGAAAATTATTCGGAATGGTGCATTCCCCTTGGGAGACGGTTTCGCGCTTTAAAAGTGTGGTTTCTTCTGCGAGCTTACGGGCTCCAAGGCCTGCAGTCCCGAATTCGGAATCACATTAATTGGGCAAAACAAGCGGCAGCGAGGATCGAATCGCTTGCCAATTTTGAGGTGGTAACACCCCCTATGTTTTCTTTGTTTACTTTTCGTTACGCACCTGATGGGCGGGACCCCGATGAAGCAACCCGTGAATTGATTGAACGTATCAATCAGGATGGTCGAATCTATTTGACTCAAACAACGCATGATGGCAAGTTCGTTATTCGGCTTACCGTTGGGCAATTTGAAACACAACAACACGACGTTGAACTGGCCGTTGAGGTGATCGAACAAATTGCGAGCCAGTCTCCGTGAGCACGACTTGGCTGTGTTTTCAATCGCGATCCTCGATCATGCGGTCGTCGTAACGCACGCAAATAACGATCGATTGATTTCGCGATCAGGCGGTTGGTCGGTGGTGTTTTCGTCCCTGCGTTTGAATCAGATCAATAACTATAGTCGATCAAGCCGCTAATCGAATTGTGATTTGCTTCGTAAAATATGATGGTAATGTTGTGCAAACCGATGTGCCTCGTCACGCACATATTGTAACAAACGAAGGGAAAAAGCGTGTCGACTCAGTCGGATTGGTTCGGACTCTCCTGGGCGATAGATCTCTTCATTTTTTTTGGCCAGAGAAAGCAAGGTGGGCGGGGGGATTTCCAGCGACTCAAAAGCAGCAACGGCACTACTTAATTGACCTTTGCCCCCATCGATTAGAAGGATGTCTGGAAACGCCTCTTGTTCGTCGTACAAACGCTTAAATCGCCGCAAGACGACTTCGTGGATGCTTCGGTAATCGTCAATTCCTGTGACATTTTTAATTTTAAATCGCCGGTAACCTGGCTTGAACGGTAATCCATCAATAAAGGTAACCAGGCTCGCAACTGTCTCGCCGCCGCCAAGGTGGGCGATATCCACCCCTTCAATTGTGCGCGGAGTTTCCTTCAGCTTGAGAACTTTTCGCAGGCCTGTCAGTCCTTTTTTCGGGTCAATATGAAACACTTCTGGCTGGGCATGAGTGTCGAGTTCACCTCGTCGATCTAACGACTCTAGCATGCCGATTTCATCGCGAAGCTTGGCCGCTTTTTCGAAAGCCATTTCCTTTGACGCCTCCAGCATTTCGTTGCGGAGTTGTTTCAGAAGCTTGTTTTTATTGCCGGCCAAAAACATCTGTAGCTTCTTGATGTCTTTTCGATATTCTTGTTTGTCCACCCGCTGATTGCAGGGTGCTGTACATTGTTTGATACTCGCGAGGAGACAGGGGCGAAACCATTTCCAGCGTTCGTCATCTGCATCGATATCCAAAGAACAGGTTCGGAATTTAAAGATCCTTTGTAAAACCTGAACAGCCCCACGAAGGGAACTGGCGCTGGCAAACGGCCCATAGAGTTTGACGCCGGTTGATGACGGTTCTCTCGTTACTTCGACGCGTGGAAAATCTTCGTAGGTCGTTATTTGAAGATATGGGAACGATTTGTCATCTTTTTGAATCTTGTTGTGGATCGGCTGGATATCTTTTATCAACCGAGATTCGACCAGAAGGGCATCAACTTCGCTCTCGCAGTCCATGTAATCAATATCGGCAATTTCACGAATCCAACCTGCCGTTCTCTGTTCTTCTGAAGCTGCTTTTAAAAAGTAACTCCCAGCGCGGGAGCGAAGATTGGTAGCTTTGCCGACGTAGATGACGACGCCGGCGATGTTTTTCATCAGGTAAACGCCGGGGCTTTGAGGGAATTTTCGAACCTTCGCAGCCGCCATTTCAAAAGGTGTGGAGCCTCCACCTTGCTCCTTGACGTCCGGTGTGACACGTTCGGGCGTGGTGTCATTTTCGAAATTTGTATCGTTCTCAGCCATGCCTCGATTGTATCGGTAAACCGACTTGGGGCCGAGATGATGGGGATGAATTTAACTCTGCCAAAAATCAATTCAATCTGTCAATTTTGACTTGGTAAACGACGCCCCTCTATTTGTTGCTTGGCTCACAATTCTCTGGCCGGGTTCATTAAGGAGAGAACACGGGTACGTAATTGAAAGGGATCTGTAAGATGATGCAGGACATGGCTGTACCAAACTCCGAACCGACTCTTTGATCCGGCCAGGTACCGTCAGGCGAGCGTTTTTGATTCATCAGTTCGTCGCGAATCAACGGATACCAGGCGTTCCAATACTGAGGGTTTTTGAGCTGAGCATGCCACATGGCTTGAATCGCGTAGTAATGCGCGTAGTAGTAGTTCATCGGACTTACGGTTTGTCCTCTGGCTTTGCCCGGCCGGTGATCGAAGATCCACTGAAGGGCTTTTTCTACCTTTTCACCTTCGTAGATTCCCGCACTGTAATAGGAGACCACGCCAGCAGCAGTCAAAGCCAACGTTGTGCGTCCACCCCGTTCGGTGTAGTGGAAACTGCCATCAGGATTCTGACAGCTTTCCACGTAGTTCACTGTTTTGCTTCGAACTTCATCGGCTACTTGCATTCCAGCACTATGTGCCGCACGCAAAGCCATAACTTGGCAAATGGTAATTGAAAGGTCGGCATCGTTGGCCACTGGTTGATACCGCCACCCGCCCAGCCGATTTTGAATGCTGCAAGTCAGTTTGACAGCGGAGGAGAGTTTTTCCTCCAACTCGGAACGTTTTGACATTCCGTAAATTTGACTTAAATAAAGCATCGCGTACCCGTGCCCATACATATTTGAAAATCGGCGGGTCGAATCGTTTTCGGCTATGTAACCGGATGCTCGAACATTTCGCAGGATGTAGTCAGTGCACAACTTGATATTGGCCGCGAAAGGTCCCGATACCGGTGTGGATCCGCTACAAAGGAAAGCCAAACCAGCCAGAGCCGTTACTGCCACTCCAGCAGCATAACCTTGGCTGCCCAACGCACCTTTGAGACGGCCTTGGCTGACTTGATTACTGGCCAGGTATCTGAGTCCCTGACTAATAGCTGACCGTGTCTTTCGGGTTACTAATTCGTCGGCTGATTTGACTCGCTCATTCTCCTGGACAAATTCCGCCGAAAAAAGTTTGGTCGCTTCTGTGGTCCCAAGATAGCCGAGCGTCGCGAGGGTGGTGCCTTTTAAGAATTTACGACGGTCCATGCCTGTCCCCGAGATTGGGTTCTACAAATTGAATCGTTTTGCGAGTCCTTATTTTACCGTCTTGTTTGTGAAAGACCAATTTAACTCACACAATTGTAGTGCACGTAAGATTGATCAGATTGGCTGAGGGTGATTATCAACCTATCGCAAAGAGGCCCTCGACAAGGTCGCGCAGCCCACGCATTGAGTCAGACTCATTCGATACTGCAGGGACGTTGGACTGGATTTATTCAGTTCAATGGTCTCATGTTCAGCGACAAAATCTAGGTTGTCGCATGCCCCAAGTCGCGTTTGATTTCATCGTTACGATATCCAAAGCCTGGCCCACCGATGGTTGATAAATCTAATAATCCCTGCCGGCGTCGATAAAGACCTGGGTGGACAGATTCTTCCGGTTTCGACGCGTCCGGATAGAATTGCATTGAATTTGACTCTACCCCCATAATCGTTCCAGCGTGCGCTGCCAGACGAACATGTGGAATTTGTGCCAGCATCGGATTGGTTAGGTCCTGAACCATCAGTGGCATTCCGTGGGCTCTGGCCCAACACAAACTCAACAACGCTCCGGTTTGAGTTTTACAAGTTTTTAAAGCAACACCAGACCAGCCAAGTTGTCGACCTAATTTCACAAAGTTCCAGTCATGTGCACTTTCATCCAAGAAAAGCGGCTTCCGTTGTGAAACGGATTTGACGTCAATCCGATGTTTTTCCAAATCGTAAGGAAATGGCTGCTCGACATATAACAGCATCGAAAAAATTGTGGGTTGATCACGCTGCAACTGATCTAAAATTTGGTTGACATAGTTCGGGTCTTGCACCGTACAGTTAAAATCTGCCGTTAAAAACTCAACGCCAGTTTCAATTGAAATTTGACCGATCGTTTTGAGACGTTGGTAATCCCATTCTGAATCATTGCCGCGCAGTTTAACTTTGAGGCAATACAGCCCGTCACGCTCAATCCAATCACGCAATAACACTGGATATTCGTCGTTCGGTTCATCGCCAGTCAAGTCTTCTGGAGAGACTGGATCGAGTCCACCCACCAAATGCCAAACTGGTAATTGCGTGGGGACTGATTTAACCATAAAGTCGGCTGGGTATTTACCTTTGAAACTGACACCGGAATCATTGGCAGGTGTCAACATCGACCCCAAGTCTTGGTTCATAAATTCCGAATGGTAGGTTTCGTAAGTATCAAGCTCATGTAATATCCCAAACGCATCATGAATTGCCTGGTCAAATACACTGGCTGCTACCAGTCCCGCCAAGTAAGGCATCGGTTCGCCACCGCGATCTGCGTTGAAGCGATCTTGAAACGGGTGCAAGATGTTTTTGAGGAAGGAGTGAGCTAACAGAATGGGGTGGGCTTGTTCCTCAAAATCCAACCATTCCTTTCTTAAAGCCTTGCAGAAATCGATTAAACAGGTGTGTCGTTCTGAATAGGGAAGTTGGCTGGGCCAAACCCATTGCACAGATAGCGGGGTCTCTCCCCAACCCACTGAAATTTTTCCCGTACGATCTTCCACCGTCACTCGTGCTCGCGCGCAAGTTACCGTCAATAAGGTCTCAGAGCCAAACTTTAATGGGACCCGAGTCTTCACCGGGATGAGAAAAAGATCGATATCTTTGACGCAAATATCGGTAGATAGGGTGCGGAACATGGAGATGGAGTAACTCGTTAAAAATTGTGTTTCGCGATCGTTTATGTCAAAACGCTGTATTAAAGTTTAGCAAAGCGAAGCTGAATCCCTAACCCTCGGTAAGAATCTCAAGGCCAAAACACTAAAAATTCGAGAAGAGGTCTATGCTCCAGGAAGTGCGTTCGGATCCGTTTTGGAAGGCATCGACCGCGGATTAAGTTAGGGCGGGAACTGCGGAGCATGTGACGAAGGCACGACTAGTCGGATCGCCCGAAGAGCACGCCGAGCACAAAAATACCAATACCGATCAACGCGCTTGTTACATGAAGATGCTTGGCCACAACAATCATTTCCGGGAGATGCCATGATTCCCCCCAGAGAGTGATGGCAGCGGCCGGAAACGCAAAGATAGCCATTCGCCAGCCAAAAATGATCGTGGAGGCGAGGAGAATTAAGCCAGCAACAAGCGAGTTAAAGTTGTAGAAAATATCGCCAATGATCGGCAAACCAAGTGGAGTAGTTTCAACATTGATTGAGTCTTTAAGTTTTTGCAATGTTGCTGCGGCGGTGGCCTCAGAGTCTCCAGTCGTTTGGGAGGCCGCAATGGCGGTTTCCGTCAGCTGTTCGCCAAGTCCGTTTTGTCGTGCCCACATGAGGCAACCGACAATCAGGCAACAGCCCACCAAGAACCTCGTGTAGGTTCCCAAGATAAGATTCAGCTTGGGCGCGAGGGTTTGCAACAGCGTCTTCTCTTTTTTGTATTTCCCGCTTCTGGCGTCAGCCAGCATCGTTTTTACTTTTTGGCGTTGTTGCATTCGCTGCTTTTGAGGGTCCAGTTCCAGAAGTCGCTTCTGCATCGCTGACATCCGAATTGAATCACCGTGGTCTACCAACGCCTCGGCCATCTGTGCTGCTTGTTCCTTCGCTTTGACGGCAGAGATCCCTTGAGCTTGTAGGCCAGCTTGCTCAATTTTTTGCAGGTGTTTTCTTTCTTCCTCGGAGGTTAATGCAGCCAGTTTTTGGTCCAATCTGTCAGCAATGTCGTCACGCCACGCGCGAAACTTTGGACGCCTTTTTCCGAGCTCAGACTGTGTGATTTCAGCCCGCATGCTACGCATCGTTTTATATCCAAAGAGAGTTTCGAAAAACTCTTCCCAGTGGTTTCCGCAATATTTGGCCACAAACAACCGGATGGTTGACTCGTCAAGTCCCTTTAAACGCATTGAGCGAATGAGCGATTCCGCTTTCGCGAGCGGGGCCTTACGCGATTGATTACTCGGGTAATCAATGAGGTAATAACAGCTTGCTCCGATTGCCGAGCCCAACAGTCCTATCACAATCCATTGGGCCAAAGCCCCCATCAAAAATGATGCAAAAACCCACAGAGCTATAGCAACAAACCAGTTCAACCAGCTGAGAAAGCCCGATCGAAAAACCAATTCACGTGCCTTGTCAAACAGAACGGTCCGTTCAGATATTCCACCAACTAAAAAATAAGTTCCCAATGCGGTGATTGGCAATAACAGGAAACCGGTCGCCCACCGCCAGTTTACAAACATCATTAAACAGGCAACCAGCAACGATCCAGAGAGGATTGCCAGCGGAAAAAGCGTCCTTAGTTTCAGTAACGCTGGCTTGTTGAATTCTTTATTGGCCGTTTCGATCGTGTCGGCATCCGCCTCCCGCGGAGTAAAAGCGGTCGCACTTGATACACCGAGGAAATTCTCCAAGACAGAAATGAGCTCGCCCGCGTTCTGGTACCGATCGTCAGGGTGTTTGGCCATCATTTTGGCCACGACATCCGATAGCGACTTGGGTACTCGTTCAACAATCTTGCTCGGCACAATAAGCGGTGCTTCATTGTGTTTTGAAGCAACTTCCTGAATTGAATTGCCCTCGTACGGACGCTTTCCAGTCAGCAGCACGTAAAACGTACAGCCTAAAGAATAAATGTCAGCTCGATGGTCGACGTTAATGGAACTTTTGGCTTGCTCGGGTGCCATGTAATAAGGCGTACCAACGGTTGATCCGATCATTGTTAAATCTGTTGATGCAGAAAGCGCGCCGGCCTGATCCGTTTCCTCTTCGATCTCGTCATCATCTGGTACTTTAACCAGTCCCAAATCAGCCACTTTTACCACGCCATCTTGGTTCACCATCAAATTCGCAGGCTTAATATCACGATGCACCATGCCGGCGTTATGGGCACACTGGAGTCCGCGGGCAGCCTGCAGGATGTAACGTGCGGCTTGTTCGGGGTCGAGCTTTTTTTGACGTTGAATTAACTCACCAAGCGAAATTCCATTCACCAGCTCCATGCTGAAGTAGCAATCGCCATTGTCATCCCCCATGTCGTAAATTTGAATGACATTCGGGTGAATCAATTGAGCCGCGGCGTAAGCTTCTCGGGTGAACCGAGCTATCATTCCCGGTCGGTTGGTCAAATGAGAGCGAACGACCTTGAGAGCGACATGACGATCGAGTGTTGTTTGATTGGCAAGATAGACGGCGCCCATTCCCCCTTCCCCAAGAAGCTTGATCAAACGATAAGGCCCCAGCCGGGTTCTTGGGAGTGGACTGCTGTTTGTCGATTGGGGTTTGCCTACAGGGGCACTGCTGTTGACAACGAAATGAGTATTAGCGGTGCCCTCAGGTTGTGTCGCCCCTTGAGCTAGGGTTGCATCGGCATCGAGGCGAACTCTGGATGTATTTCTTCCTGGTGGCTGTTCAGGTTGGGTTGCCGAGTCGTGGTCGATGTCCCGAGTTGCATCAAGCGGATCCGTTGGTGTGGGGGAACTTGTCGCCCAAGCTGAAGAAGCTGGTCTGCTCGGCGATTTTGGCGAGCCAAGTTCCTTCGATGCAGTACTTTGCGAAACTTTTTTGGGTGGGTCGAGCGGAGACGCTTTGCACAAATAGCTTTTATCTGGCAACTGTTTAATCAAAAGCTGAAAACGCCCAGAACAATTACTACATGTTGGCGTAAATCTCCCCTGCTTGGGCTTGGAGACCCGGATGCCTTGTTCGCACAAAGGGCAGACGACATTTAGCATGCAGCACCGAAACGTATTTGATAAGAAGCCAAAGCGCTTAACGTTAAAATCATAGTACATCCTGCTTCGCGGTGGAACCTTTGAAGCAGGTTAATCAGATGGGATTGGGCGTCTTTATCTTTGCTTCCCCATTCGGCTCAGTTTATGTCAGGCTTGGACTGGGTAAGGTACAGCATTTGTTCCGACGTGATTTCAATCGCTGCTGCGATTTCAAAATGTTTGCGAATCAATATTGCCCATTCTTGAAAACTTTGTCGATTCACATGTAACTCGTGGCCCGTTCCATTTGATGCTCCATTATGAATTGAAAAAGCTTGGCGTTTGACTCGTTTCATGTTTTCGAACAGGCCCAGAACTTGTTCCTCGGCAAGATGTTCAATGCAATCAATGCAAATGACACTATTGAATTCATCGAGATCATCTATCCACTTTGTGATGTCGCCGACTCGCCGATCGGGGTGCTTTTTTATTTGATCGATTCCGTCGGCCTTGAACCCAGCCTTGATGAGGTGGTCAACTGTCTGCCCGCGTCCACACCCCAAGTCCATCACCGGCTCGATCAGCCAATCTCGGTATTCGGGAAGTAAACGCACGCCCGGACACCGCCCTTGCTCTGCGTCGCCGTACCAAGGGTTATCGTCGTAAATTTCTTGATATAACGAGACGCTACTTTTGGGGGGTGTCTTCCCTGGTGGCTCTTGGGGCAGATTTTGATTGGCTACCGTCGAGAGGGAATCCTCGCCCGCCGGTTGGTTTCGTTTTGCTTTTGATTTGTTATCTGGCCCATTAAATATTGGACTGCTTTTCCAAACAGACAATTGATTTCTTATGCCATCGTAGTCCGCTCGTCGCGGAGCGATTTTCGCAATCCACCAATCCGGTGATTGGATGGTTCGGTGTAAGTTTTCCCCGTTTTTATCAACCACTCCGGCAGGCCTGCAAGAAACTGAGCCAAAAAACATTCCGCGCGGCTTTAGTACGCGGTCAATTTCTTGCATCGTGGCATCGATGTCCCGCTCATCTAGATGTTCAAGCACGTCAAAACAGGTGACCAAAGCGAAGGAATTATCTTCGAAGGGGAGTTTTTGGTTCTCCATCACAAACAATCGTTGCTGCATGCCAGGGAGGTGCTTTAATCGCCCCAGAGCCTTGGTGACGGCACCGTCGCTGACATCGACGCCAAATGGCATGAGATTGAATGCTGGGCTCGATAAATATTCAACGACAAAACCTACCCCACACCCTACATCTAAAGCGCGTCCGGTAAGCATCTGAAGCTCAGGGGTTGCCTGGATAACGCCTCGGAGACCGGGTGAGTTTTCCGCCAAGCTATAACGCGAGTCAGTTGAAAAAACGTCGTTATAAATATCCTGATAGTCAGGCATGTCAAAAATCAAAATGAGGGTTGGAGCGAAATCGGCCGCTCCGATCTCTATTTTCGTTATAGAGAATTCTAATCAAGCCTTCAACGTTAAAGACACCGTGAAGACAATCTCAGCAATGAAACCCGTCTTCCGATAACGCCTAAATAGATTGTTGGACAAATTTAATCGCCTCGCAAACTGGAACGTCAAAAATACCAGCTTGGCTCTGGTCAAAGGCTGATTTCCAAAGTTGGTAACCGTCCTCGTAATCAGGTAACTCAGTCAAATCAGCTTCTTTCTTGGTGACGCACAGTTCCAAAGCCCCTTCGTCATAGGGCATGTGGCCGATATAGGTGGTCTTCCCTTGAGGAGCATCTTCATTAGGAATATCAACATCACTTATGTAGATGTGGATGATGTTGCCAAATTCCTTGTCGTCAGCGTCGATTCGCACAATGGTGATTCGCGAATCCGGTTCATGATCCCGAGTTTGGTATTGCCAGACTTGACCCACTGAGAATGCAGTTAGCATGTCGAGAGAACGTCGTTTGGGGGAATGTGATAAGAGTACGGAGTATAACTCTTATTGCCGCAAATGACACTCCCGGATATTCGAGGACACCCACGTTCAAGCCTTTCGATAGGCGAAGCATTTATGGACACGGGGTGGCGAGACGGTGGATGACGGCTTATCGAATGAAACCCAGGTTATTCAGAGCTTAAATTATGAATTGCCGAGCACACGATCAATAATCTGTTCGGCTGTTAATGGTGTCCCGCCAGGAGGGTCAAAAATTAATACGCCGATTTGCCGGTTACCTAATTTCTCTTCAAGTCGATTAAGCATGCCGTCAAAGTCCACAATGCAGGCACTTGCATTTTGGATTTCACGCACCATCTCAATGAGCTTTTCGCGTTCAAAGTTCGGGCGATTGGGTTCTTGGGGCACGGTTTACTGCTATTCGATTTTGGCCAGAGGATGAGTTTGGTGGCAGGTTCAAGCGTGTAATTTTACATGCACTCGCGTGCAGTTCGGAATGACTCGAGTACGTTACTCTTTTCAATTCGATTCCATGGGTCGAATTTAATTGCTTATTTGATTCAGGCGACGGAAAGCATCCGGCATTCCCGATTTTTCAGAGAGTTTCAAAAGTCTTTTGATCAAGGTTTGTTTTGTTTTCATCGGGACGTTGTTAGAGGTGGGCGAGTTGAGAAATCCAATCGAGCGTTCCATCAAGTCTCTTGTTTGCTTTGCGGTCAGCTTCTCCATCGCGAGTTTGGCGAATGAATCACACGTCAAATCGCCCCGTTTGATGTTTGTAAAATAGCTCATCTCAATAATTGCGTCCTCAGTGATATTGGCGTTACCCCCACGAATGCCAAGTGCAATGGCTTCGTCTAGGATCGCCACGTGCTGTTCAAAATTGGGTGAAGTGATCAGCATGATGTCCTGACAGAGTGTTAAAGCCTTCTCCGGTTTAAGCTTTCGGGCATTGGTATAGCCGGATTCGTTTCGAAATTCTTTCAGTACTTGATCGACGGTCCGTTTATCAAGTGGTTCTATTTTTTGCTGTGGTTGGCCGAGGCTGCCAAAGGAAAACTCGCAAAATCGCCTGATGGCACTGCAGTCGCGACCCGCTTCTTCCGCGATCTCTAAAAAAGTATCAATCTTCGATTGATGATTAACACCGAACATTTGGTCAACGGCAAAAAACGCAGCTTTTTGCATGTTCCAGATCGGAACGTCTGGGACGGCGACTTGTTCGGCCAATGCGAGTGCTAGTCCAGGCGGGCAAAAACTATATCCGTATTCGGTATTTACCCCGGAGCGACGCAAAATCACGCTGTTGGGCTTCGATTCAACGAACCCAACGATTTGACTTCCCACGATAATTTCTTGGGCTCCTTGAATTCCCTCAGCACTAGCGTGGACTTGTTCCCAGAATCCTTTAATGAGTTTCATGACCTCCCGCGAGTCTGAAATATTTTGGATCAATGTTTGTTGCGAGGGGACAAACTGTCTATCTTCCTCTAGGGAAACTTCGCGGGCAATGTCATCGGCCCTGCTGAACAGCGTGCCCGCCAATTCATGGTCGCGTCGAAAAAGGCATCGATGACCTCTTTGAAGATCACGTCGAAAGCGTGCTAATTGTAATTCATCAAAAGTCAGCGGACCTTTTTCAACGACTTCTTGAGGCTTGTTCCTCTCAATTTCAGGCTCGGGTTCTTTCGGAGTGGGGTCGACTTTTTTGGGAACCATTTTCGGGGTTTCGAAGATTTTGGTTTCATCTAAGTCAGCTAGGGAATCCGGATCTACGGGGTTAAGTTTTTCCGGAGTTTCGGTTTTTTTGGCGGGTTTTTTTTCAGCTGGAGCTTGCCCCAGTTTTTTTAGAGAATCAAGATTGGCAATCGTGAACCAAACCCCAACGCCGCCTGCGATAATCATCACAAACATTACCAATGGAGCTAGATTCGATCGTTTCCTTCGCTTGAATTTCTTGTTGATTTTGACATTACTAACTCCGGCTATCCGATCATCTTGGGCTCCCAACGAATCAGCTTCGGCATTTATGGCGAGGGGCGTTGCTTGCATCACGCCAGCCGATTTCGCGGTAGCTAAGCTCTCCACCTGATCGGGGCTCAGTGGAACCGCTAAAGGAATCGCAGGCGCAGGACTAGCCGATGCGTTGTTGGGAGCGTTTGGCGGTAAGCCGCCGGTTTCTGTCTGCGGTGCTCGCTGCGATTGCACGGGAGCGGCGTCTGCTGGTCGCGTGGGCATTGTCGATGGCGGCAATAGTTCGCTCGCTTTTGGATGACCGGAACGATCTTTCGCGGTGGGATTCGAATCTTCCTTTGCTTTTCGATGGGCTTTCGGATTTTTCGAGGCCTCGATTTTCGTTTTTAACTTGGCCTTGTAGATTGCTCTAAGCTTGGCGTCCGTAAGCGTTTTTTCAGCGATTGCGATTTGTTCTTTGAGTTTTGCGATCACTGGGGCTGTCGACGCGTTTGACGGAGCACGAGCCAAGAGCGCGAGATTTCGCGAAACACCCGCTGCGACTGCTTCTTTGATTTCAGCATCATCGACAAGTTGAGGGCTCACCCCGAGCAGCTGAAAATGATGCGGTTTCTTGAGGCTGGGCTTAAGCCCAAGCCATTGATGAAAAGGGTTGTTTGTTTCGCTCATCGTTCACTATTTACGGCAGAAACTATTGAAGAGCACGAGTGTGCTTTCACTTGTTTAACGTGGGTTGTGAGAAATTATTAGATAATCGGTGCTTTTATATTAACAAAAAACGATTTGTTATTGTATGGAGGTTCGGTATTCACAAGAATTCAGCAATTGGTCTGTATTTTAAGGTGACTCAACTGGCGTTTTTTCCCCTGAGTATTGGACTGTTGGGCCGCTACTCAATATTGAGACCGATCTACATAATTAGTCAAACGTTGCAGGCCAAGGGAATTCCTCGAGTGCCCGCTCGGTTATGATTTGAGCCAACTTTCATTCTCCGTGGCTGCTGTCTGGTAAAAAAATGAAGAAAGAATTCATCAACATTTCGGCATACAAATTCGTTGACCTTAAGAATCTTGATCAACGAAAAGCAGAGCTGAGTCCGTTATGCAAGAAGTTGAACCTTAAGGGAACCATTTTACTTTCGCTTGAGGGCATCAATATGTTTCTCGCGGGGACTCGGCATTCCATTGATGTGTTCGTCGAGCACATCCAATCCCAACCAGAATTTAGCGGGATTTCGGTCAAGGAAAGTGTCAGTGACCACCAGCCATTTAGCCGAATGCTTGTTCGTTTGAAAAAAGAAATTATTTCAATGGGCATTGCGGCGATTCGCCCCAAACAGAAAACCAGCCCAAAGATTTCAGCGGTTCAACTTAAGCAATGGCTGGACAGCGGCAAAGAATTGACTCTCCTTGATGTAAGGAACGATTATGAAATCGAGGTGGGAACGTTTGTCAACGCGGTGCCAGTGGGGGTTGATCATTTTCGCAGGTTTCCCAAGGCTACTAAATTGCTTCCTCCCGCGATGAAAGAAAAACCAGTGGTGATGTTTTGCACGGGTGGGATTCGTTGTGAAAAGGCCGGACCCTGGATGGAAGAGGAAGGGTTTTCGGAAGTTTATCAACTCGATGGCGGCATCCTGAAGTATTTTGAGGAGTGTGGCGGGGCCCATTACGATGGCGATTGTTTTGTTTTTGACAAGCGTGTCGCCGTCGATTCCCAACTTAATGAGACCGATGTTCAACAATGCTATGCCTGCCAAGCAATATTGACAGCCGAAGAACAGCAGTCCGACCAATACCTACCGCCGCATAGTTGTCCTCAATGCTATCGCACGGCCGATCAAAAGATGGCTGATCTCCTGGCTGAACGTGAAAACTTGATGGCTTTGGCAACGACTCCGCTGCCTGGAAAAGCCCCCTACAACAACGTACGGCCCATGAACGTCCCGTTACGATTTGATCGTAAAACTGCAATTGAATTCCTCAGCGGGATGCACGCGCACCTTGGTACTGAATATTGGCAATTGGAATGTGATGAAAACCGCGTGATCTATAAAGGCGAACCGATCGCTGCCAACTTGCCGGTGCGCTCGGGCTGGCGAGTTGAGCATCTAGTTCCACAAACGACTGAGCCAGATGTAAACAATCAGGTTGGGTTTTTATACGAAGACGACGTCTTAATTGCCGTTAACAAACCAGCTCCATTGCCGATGCACCCTTGTGGTCGGTTTAATCGCAATACACTCAGCCATTTCGTGAGTCACGTTTATTCTGGCGAACAAATTCGTGTGCTACACCGGCTCGACGCAAATACAACGGGTGTCGTCATTATGGCTAGAAAGAAGTCAGCGGCGCAGGTTGTGCAGCCACAGTTTGTGAACAATGAGGTCGTTAAAACCTACATCGCGAGAGTTGTCGGGAATCCAGAGGATGGTCAATTTGACTGTTCAGCCCCGATTAGTTCAGGAGCCTCTCGTGCTGGTTCTCGGACGGTTGATGAGAAAGGGTTGCCTTCATTCACCCAGTTTCGTGTGCTTGAACGGTTTGAAGACGGTACATCCTTAATCGAGTGTTTACCCAAGACTGGGCGAACCAATCAAATCCGCCTGCATTTGGCCCACCTGGGATTACCGATTAAGGGGGATCAGACTTACGCGTCGGTTAATGGCAAGTCAGACAAGCAAACAATTGATATTGATGAACCGCCGATGTGCTTGCATGCATGGAAGATCGAGTTGTCTCACCCGCTAACTAAAAAACAAATTGAAATTGTTGCGACTCCGCCAAGTTGGATTGCGGTGTGATAACGAATTTCGATTTGCTATTACCCAAACGATTTGAACGCGATCTTAATCGGGAGAAGAATCTGAGGGGAACCCACAAAGTAA
Organism: Mariniblastus sp.; assembly: GCA_029247405.1. GTDB lineage: Bacteria > Planctomycetota > Planctomycetia > Pirellulales > Pirellulaceae > Mariniblastus. Next base: position 1,097 of record JAQWLH010000167.1, on the reverse strand, counting down.
AATTGTTTGGGATTACGTTTAGTGACGGCGTTGCGTTGGGAGGTTCCAGGGTTGGATGATAAGCCGAGATATTTCTGTGCCTTAGCCAAATTTGTCATAGGCTTGTTTCTTACTCAGTGTCTTGGCTTTGACCAAACCATGGGCAAGTTTTTCCCCAAAGGGATCGACGTAAACTCGGCCACCTTTTTGGATGTTTTCGTTTACATTGAGCACGTGAATATTAAATATGTAAGCCGATTTTGATTTGGCTTTAAACCAATGGATATTGTCTTTGTGATCCGAAACCGTTGAGTACTGCCCAGCGGAAAATTGTTCATCAAGCGTGGGTTTGATGATCATGAAATCCTTGCCATCTTCGAGTCGGTCGTAGTGTCGACCATGACAATTGCCTTGCAGAACCAAAAATGCGGTGGCCATGTTGTTGTGTCCATGCGGCGCAACGGAACAATCTTGTTTTAATGCAAATATCTGGTGCCCAAATACAAGTTGTGTCGGTAAACCTTCAACCTTGGGGAACTTTTTCGCAAACGCTCGCTCGCCCCGATCGCTCAATGGGATCTTCTCAGTGAGTCGGTCAAAATCGACGAACTTCATCAGGTCTCCAAGATTGGCCTGAGCCATCAATGTCTCGACCTGTTCTTGCCATTCAATTTGCGTCAATTTTCGATTTTTGACATCCTTTGCGTTCGCATTAAGTTCAGATAACCATTTTGCTACGACCGGCTTAATCTCTCTTGTAAATGCATCGCGGCAAAATAGTGATTCAAGTAGAGAAAAAGTGAGTAACGATCCTAAGGTTCCCTTTGAGAACGTTCGGCGAGAAATGTTTTTCATGTCTGGAGACCTTTGTTGGCTAAGGTGAGGTAGGAGGCCAAGTTTAAAAAGTAAACTGACGTTACACCATTAATCTATCGCGAGGTGAGTGGATTGTCTTTGATGACCCCAAGGGATATCGGGTCAAAATCAGCCCAAAATATTTGGGCGTGAATTACTTGGAGGAAGTTAAGTTACCAGTTAAACGGGCGTCGTTTTACCTTGAAACGAAAAGAATTCTGCCAACTACGGCAGATGGGAGCCTCTTCGACGGGGGCATTTTG
>JAQWLH010000185.1 GCA_029247405.1 Mariniblastus sp. | reverse complement strand
TACTTCCACAGCAGCTGGCACAGCGAAAACCGGATGGACACCAGCAAAGTAAAAGACTGGAACTATGTGACGGTTCAGGGCAAGGGCGTCTACGTGGGCGATACGCTGGCCTTGTTCAACCGGGCTCTACTGCCGCACCCCAAGGGGACCGGAACGTGGTGGGGAGAGGGCGACGAGAAGATCTTCGTCGACAAGGAGGCCTTTCCCTCGAGCTTTGGAACGGGGACGGAAGATTACTATGGTTACGCTTGGGGTGTCGGCGGCACGTTTTCCGCACCTTTTCATTCGATGCCCCGTGGCGATGCCAACGGCAACTACACCAAGCCCGGCCACACCACGAACACTCGCGTCAGGTCGTTGGACACAATCCCGTTTAAGAACCATTTGCAAGTCGATATGGAATTGCTTCATTGGCAGCAGACGGCGAACATCGATTATGCGGCGACCACTTACTGGTATGCCATGGATGGTGCGACTGGCAATGGCAAACTCACACCCGAGAAAGTGCGTATCAAGATCGGTGACCTGACCGGTTGGACAAACGCCGAAAAGGTCGATCAGAAGAAGTAGGCACATCAATGACTCCAACTCATCTGGCGGCTTCTTCACCAAAACGCGCACATCCAAAAGGGGCTCCCGCGGCTGGAGTTCCGTCACCTAAAAAATTGAACCTGCTGACGCAGCACGTCGCCAATCCAATTTCGCAATCGAACTTGCGGGGCCCGTTTAAACACAAGGAATGAAGTTGCGACCTTTACACATTTGCATAGAGGTCGGTCTTCAAGAAAAAAACTCTGACGTTTTTGATAATACGCCTGCGTCACAGAAAAGAAAAAGCCTCGAGAAACGCTTTGTTTCCCGAGGCTTTTGTAGTCGGGCTGACTGGATTCGAACCAGCGACCTCTACACCCCCAGTGTAGCGCGCTACCAGACTACGCTACAGCCCGTTGAGATAATCATTACTCCAGAAGTTTACTTTTTATTCGTGGATTGCACAACAATAGGCCAGACCACTTTGGGCCATAATTTTTCAGAATCGAGCGAAATCTAATTGGCAGACGTCTACTTAACCCTCTCAACCAAATTTACCATGCCGTCTCTCGGATCTCCGGGCAAGCGTAAGATTAATACCCTGCCTGGGCTGCCGGATTAAATTGGCTACACTCTGCAGCAACAGGTACGGGCTCAAAACCAAATTGAACACCACTCGCGGTGTCTTTTTGAGCAAAAGTGGCTTAAGATTCCGTTCACGATTTTCCCTAAGAATAGGCTCCCGTCTCCCAGTAAATTAAAAAAATGACCCATCTCGCCCAAGACCATTTTGCCGACCGACTTAATCGAGCAATCCGCTCCAAGAAGACACCACTTGTGGTCGGGATTGATCCGCGGGCCGGTCAACTTCCGCAAGAACTCGCTTGCGAAGATGCTGCCGATTTTACGAAACTGGCCAAAGCGTTTTTGAAATTTTCATGCGAGATTATTGATGTCGTGGCTGGGCTCGTTCCAGCAGTCAAGCCACAAGCTGCCTTTTTCGAACAGCTTGGCCCCCAGGGGATGGTGGCTTTGGCAAGCGTCGTTGACCATGCTCGCGCCGCGGGGCTCATCGTCATCATGGACGCCAAACGAGGTGATATCGGCTCAACAGCTCAAGCCTACGCACATGCATACCTCGGCCCAAAGCCTCAAAGCCCATGGGGATGCGACTCATTGACAGTCAACCCCTACCTCGGCGTCGATACGTTAGAGCCGTTCGTCACAGTCGCCAATCAAACAGGCAGTGGAATTTTCGTTTTAGCAAAGACGTCAAACCCTGGTAGCGATACCATTCAAGAGAAACGCGTTGACGGGCAACCCATTTACGCTCTAGTCGCCGACGAAATCCAAAACTTGTCATCAAAAAATATTGGCGAATCCGGATACGGAAATATCGGTGCGGTCGTCGGAGCGACCTATCCAGAACAGTTAGCAGAACTTCGCTCCAAAATGCCCAATACGATTTTCTTAATTCCCGGCTTTGGAGCCCAAGGTGGAACGGCTGCGGATGTCGCGGGAGGACTTGATGAACACGGACTTGGAGGTGTGATCAATTCCTCAAGAGGCATCATCTTTGCGTATCAACGAAATGAATTTTCAAATGCACCAACGTGGCAAGCAGCAGTTGAAATGGCCACCCAGGATGCAATCCAAAGAATCGCAGACGGAACCAACGCCTCTCAATTACAGTCACCTTAAAATTTGGCCGACGCACTGACTGGCAAAATTTACTCACACGCTCTCTCTCAGCCAAAACTGCGTCCCAACCACCTAAAGCTGATAATTCGCTTTCTGAACAAATGTGGCCGGCTTGTTGCTTGCGCCCGCTCGACTGTTTACAAGCAACCCCGTTCACAAATCTCATTGAGCTGTTCAACACTTGATCGGATCAAATCTGCACCAAAGATCGCCATCGCAGCACAATCAGCATTGAGTGGATCGTCTTGTTGAACCGACTGGTTGATGGCCACCAGTACGATCATCACCCCGCACACGGCATCAGAATAGACCATTGCTGGACGTCGATGCACCGTCTCGCCGAAGGCTTGATGTTCAATCGCATACCTAAGTTTTCGAGAGTCCTCAATTAGCATTCTCGCAAATCGGTCCAATGATGCGACGAACTCATTCACTCCAATTGGTCGCCGGTCCCAAACCGCCAATCGGTCCCCCATAGAAGCGATCGTGTTTTGGTGGATTCTAACCTGCTGCAACACGTCGCAGGTCGTGGCTAAAAATCTTGACCAAGCCACCGGATCATCAACAAGTTCCAACTGGACCGTGGAATAGACCAAAGTCAATTGTTTAAACCTGTCACGCAGTTCAGTTGGATTAATCCCGTCGAGCAACTGAGCCGTGCTTTCAAACGCTTCATCCACGATTGCCTGTAACTGCGCCGGTTGAGCTGAGGATTCGGCAAAAAGCATGCTGATCGAAACGCGGTTGGTCACCGTGCAGCTTTTTTTAGAGAGTTCTTCCACCATTGGCTCCCAGTTGGAATCGACAGGATGATCTCCATCTCAAATTCAGTTCTTCCATATAATTACATCGCATAGACCCCCGATTTACTTGACCATATTTTAAATCAGCTCCCTCGTAATTCGACCTACCACCATACATCTCAATTACGTAATTACCGATTATTGGCGAGGCATAACCACTCACTTCAAATCCAGCAAGGAAGTCTTGGAAAGGGGACCCACCTGACAAGGAAACGATAACTTCTGAGCTTCGCAGCCCTAACGTTCGAATCCAGCCAAACTCTAATCACCCGGCCGAGGATCTCCTCGATGCTTCACGCGGTGCTTGAGACTGCTGGCCCGTTTAACGGCTGAGTTACCGAAGCGATCACGAATCAAATCCGCGGCAGCATCTATTCGATCTGCGGATTGCTTTTCTTTTTGCCCAAACAGAGTCTGCTGAATTTTTGCATCTCTGGACAGGTTACTAACACCCACCCCAAGGAGTCGCACACCTCGCTGGTTTTCCTGACGAACCATCCGCAGCAGATCACCCGCTGCCTCCCAAAGCACCTGAGTCGTTTGGCTTGAATTCGAAAGTGTCTTGGAGCGTGTTATCGTTTGAAAGTCAGAATAGCGAACCTTGATTTGAATCGTTTTGCCAAAGATACCATGCCGCCTCAACCGCCTTCCAACTTGGTCAGTCAATTCTAAAAGCCAGGCCTCCAACGCATCATCCTCTTGCAAATCATTCCGAAACGTCGTTTCATGCGAAACCGATTTGGCGATTCGGTCTGGGATTACTTGACGAGTATCGAGTCCGCGGGCAAGTCGCCAGAAATGTTCACAGTTTACTCCGAACACAAAACGGAGCGTTTCAAGGGGCAATTCCCTCAGTTGGCCAATCGACTCAACGCCTAACGATCGAAACTTTTTTGCGGTCTGCGGCCCAACACCCCATACTCGCGAGATTTCCAGAGGATTGAGAAACACATCAATACCGTCCTCTGGAACCACCACAAAACCATTTGGCTTGTCGAGATCGCTGGCGACTTTTGCCAAAAATTTATTGGGAGCCACCCCCACCGAAGCAACCAGTTTTAGCTCCTTTGCAATCGCTGATTGAATCTGGCGGCCAATCGCTGGCCCATCTCCAAACAGTCGTTCGCTCCCCGAAACATCTAAAAATGCCTCGTCCAGAGAAAGGGGTTCTACGAGAGTCGTAAACCGAAAAAAAATGTCCCGAATCTGTTTGGAGATCGCTGCGTAATGTTCCATCCTCGGGCGAACAAAAACAGCTTGTGGACAAATGCGTATCACCCTTGAGGCTGGCATCGCACTATGCACACCAAACTTACGTGCCTCATAACTTGCCGCTGCCACCACTCCTCGGCCTTGAGGCGTGCCACCGACAACCACCGGCTTACCAATCAACGCAGGATTATCTCGCAATTCGACCGAGGCATAAAAAGCATCCATATCGACGTGAAGGATCATTTTTCACCTACGCCCGATGGGTCCATCCAAAAATTGTAATTTAATTCAAATTGCATGCGAAACGAATTTAGTTTTTCCATACCACGGAGAATTCAAATCCCGGCGTAACCTTCAAACATACATTGCCACAAATCAACGTCACTGCGACTCGAATCACTTCGGCGTAGCCGCAGGTTTCAATCCTTTCATGGCTGATGTTGAAACCGCATCGACGCGATAAACCAACACCTCTCCGGTTGCATCAGCGGTTGTCTGGGTCACGCCAATCTGAATTCCAACCACCGCACCAGTTAAATCAAAAATTGGTCCTCCACTCATCCCGCCAATGGGAGGAAACCCAGCCACCGGATCCAGGACGAGATTTCCAGGCGATGCTTGAGAACCAGATTGCCCCGTTCCAACAACTAGACACGGATCTAATCGAGTGACTGGTATTTTCTTACCAGGATCCCCTCGACTGAAGGACCGAGCTTTTCCCGCGGCATCTAAGCCCAATCTTGCTGGATACCCCATGAACACTAATGTCGCCGAAGGTTTAGGCAGCGCCAATTTGATGGGCGAATGAACGGTTTGTTTCGAATCGGGCACCGAACCTGTCTGGGAATCTTGGAGGGGTGATGAGATCTTCAACAATGCCCAATCCAATTCGCCGCGAGTTTGAACGGTGGCCTCGAAAACCCGTCCATCATTCATTGTCAAAAGAATCTTTAGTTTCTCTTTATCCCCATCCTCCACATTTTGCTCGAGCACATGTCGCGCCGTCAAAACCTGCCCATCCGCTAGGATAACGCCCGATCCGTGATTTGAAGCGAATCCTTTATCAGAAATTCGGTGCCGAACCTCCACCCTTGCGATCCAACGAAACAAGTCTGGTAACTGCCGGGCAAACTCTGGCTCCGAGGCTTTCAAAAACGTTTTACTGAGTTCTGTCCCTTTTTCACAAACCAAATTCGAATCAACAAAAAAGTCACGCTGATTTGCAAATCCTTGCTCCTGAGCCGACAGAGAAAAGCAGACCCCAAATTCGACAAGCAGTAGTACTGCCAAATGATAATTTTGATTCATTCGTAAGCTCAAACAGGGGCAATGTTTCTGCAAATCCGAATCATCCATGCACGGGTCGCAGCAAACGGTTATCTTAGGATACCGAGAGTACCAAATTTGAATCCCAGATTCCAAGTCAAACAAAATGAAATTCGAAAACCACCTCATCGCGACACTGTTGACACTGTTGACATTATTGGCAGGTGCTACCAACTCTTTCGCGACTTTTCCCCAAAAGCAACTTACCAACGCCAAAGAGACGGTAACGATCGAGGAATTCGCCAAAGACAAAACCAAGCACGACGGTTTCATTTCATATTATTGGGATGAGAGCTCTGGAAAAATATTTCTGGAAATTGCCAGAACCAATGAAGAGTTTCTTTATGTTCATGCGTTGGCGACAGGACTCGGCTCGAACCCGGTTGGGTTGGATCGAGGTCAACTCGGTGATCAAAAAGTCGTTCAATTCATAAGAGTTGGCCCCAAGGTTTTGTTGATTCAGAAAAACCTTCGATACCGCGCCAACACGGATAACCAATTGGAGAAACGTGCCGTTGAACAATCGTTCGCCCAATCCATCCTTTGGGGTGGAAAGATCGCCGCCGAATCCGACGGGAAGTTTGTCGTTGATGCAACCGATTTGATCCTCGCCGACACTCACGATGTGATGGGCACACTCAAACAAACGGAGCAGGGCGATTTCACTCTCGACCCCACACGATCGGCGGTATTCCTCCCTAGTTGTAAGGCTTTTCCTGAAAACACAGAACTCGAAGCAACACTCACATTCGCATCAAAGAAACCCGGTAGTTACGTTCGTCAGACGACCCCGAGCCCGAAGTCCGTTTCACTGCGCCAGCACCATTCGTTCATTAAATTGCCGGACAACCAATACCAGCCTCGCGAGTTTGATGTACGGAGCCCATGCTTATTTATCACGTTCGCCGATTACGCGACGCCACTGGACAGCCCCCTGGAAAAACGCTGGATCACCCGGCACCGCCTGATCAAAAAGGACCCGCAGGCCAAACTTTCAGAGCCAATCGAACCGATTGTGTATTACGTTGACTCGGGCGCTCCCGTCAAGATACAAGAAGCCCTGATCGAAGGCGCATCTTGGTGGAACGAGGCCTTTGAAGCGGCCGGTTTTAAGAATGCCTTCCAAGTCAAATTACTGCCCGCCCATGCAGACCCACTCGACGTGCGTTACAACGTGATCCAATGGGTGCACCGAAGCACCCGCGGTTGGAGTTATGGTGGTAGCGTAATCGACCCTCGCACCGGCGAGATCATCAAGGGTCACGTATCACTTGGCTCGCTGCGAGTGCGACAGGACCAGTTGCTTGTGAACTCACTCGCCAACCCGGCGTCTCATCTTGGTTGCGCCTGTTGTGGGATGGGTGGAATTGCAGAAGAATCCACGCTTGCTGATATGGCCGAGCCCATTGGCCCCCCTCCTAAAACTAAAAATCCATCAGCCATCGCCCAACCCAATCACGCGAGCAATGCACTGGAGGTTTCTTTAGCGAGAATCCGCCAACTCTCCGCCCACGAAGTCGGTCACACCATCGGATTTGTTCACAATTTTGCGGCGAGTACCTATGGGGACCGCGCGTCAGTCATGGATTACCCCGCACCTCGAATCAAAATCTCAGATGATGGAAAACTCGATATGAGTGACGCGTACGGTGTCGGAATTGGAGCGTGGGACAAAGTTTCAGTGAAGTTTGCCTATTCTCAATTCGACAACGGCGTGAACGAAAGTGAGCCACTTAATGCGATCCTTGAATCGGCTGCTGAGGCAAAAATGATATTCATATCTGATTCTGATGCGAGGCCTGCCGGCGCGGCCCACCCGATGGCCAACTTGTGGGATAACGGAACCGATCCATTACAAGAATTGCAGCACGTGATGCGTGTGAGACGTATCGCATTGGACCGGTTCGACCCCAAGAAACTCCCACCAGGCACGACTACTGCCGATATCGCTCAATACCTGACACCACTTTATTTACACCACCGCTACCAGCTTCAAGCGGCAGGAAAATTGCTCGGTGGGCACCGCTATCAATACGGATATGCTGACGGGCAAGCCCCAGCCAACCAACCCGTCGCTGCTTCAACTCAAGA
>JAQWLH010000172.1 GCA_029247405.1 Mariniblastus sp. | reverse complement strand
CTCTCGTGACTGCCCTGGAATGAAATCACCAACTTGTGAAATCAAATTTTCACACCCAAGATGTTTGGCTGTTTGAATAGACTCGTCTAAAGCACGCAAATAATCTTCTCGCAACTCTGGGTCCACGAGACTGATGAACTTAGTGCAGAACGCTGCGATACTTAGATCAAACTTGTCCTTCGCACGCATCACTTCGGTCAAGTCTTTTTCCCACCAGCACCAAAATTCGAACGCCGAATATCCAGCTTTGGAAACTATTTTCAAAGCTTCATCGATTGATTGATCTCCAAGTACAGCATCAATGCATACCGATGGAATCAGCTTTCCATTACTCATGACTCTCTCACCCAAGACTTTAGAACGCGAAATAAACATAGATTGCAAGAGCGAAAACAATCAGTCCGCCACCCACGTAAGGGGCCGGCTTCCACGGCGTCAGATCGACTGCCTGGGCATCCTTTTGGACATACGGGGTGTCTCGCCGAGCACCCGTCGCTCCCAAGATAAGTTGCAAAATGATCAAAAATGCGAAAACAGCGCCCATGTAATGAAAGTTAGATACAAATATGTCTTTGACCCAGCCGTTGACTGCAGGAATGGCGGCTTCAGTGGCGGTCGCTGGCACAGCGGCTGCCGAGCCATCAAATAATGTGCCGACAATCATCAGCCCCAAGCCAACTAACAAAGTGATCAAAGCTGACTGCCCATTCACATACTTGTGAAACATCCCAACAAGTATGATCGCCAACAGGGGAATGAAGTAAATCCCGTTCAACTTTTGAAAAAACTCAAATGCGCCGGCTTGACCGTAAAATATCAACGGTGCCGCAACAGCCGCAAATAGTGCAACGATAAAGCTGCAAATCTGTCCTGACACAACGACCGATTTGGTTGAAGCATCTGGTTTGATGTATCGCTTGTAGACATCAAGTGAAAACAAGGTTGCACTTGAGTTTAGAACTGAGTTAAAAGTTGAGAGGATAGATCCGACAACGACCGCTGCAAAGAAGCCCAGAAGCCATTCCGGTAGTACTCGACTGACCAAGGCACCGTATGCATTGTTGGCATCCCAGTTGTTCTTTTCGTCTTGGCCGACAGATGCGATCATCTCTGGATCTTCTGCTCCGATGACTAAATAAGCGGCCACAATTCCTGGTAGGATAAGAATCAGTGGAGCTAGGATTTTGAAAAAGGCCGCAAGCAACACACCTTTTTGGCCTTCTGCCAAACTTTTTGCTCCAAATGTTCTTTGGATAATTTGTTGATTGGTGCACCAATAAAAAAAGTTTAAAAGCAACACGCCGGTAAACAAGGTGGGCCAATGGGTTGCCTCGTCTGAGCCACCCATTGATTGAAACGCGTCCGGATCGGCGTTGTTGATTTTTTCAAACGCGCCTGCAAATCCACCATCTGAATCGGCAACCACTCGTAACGCGTAAAATGTGACGAGCAAACCGCCGATTAATAATCCGGCACCATTAAAAGTGTCGGAAACCGCGACGGCTTTTAGCCCTCCCCAAATCGCATAAGCAGAACCGAGGACCGCGATGAAAATGATCACAGCCCAGATTGTCTGGTAATCAGTCCAGCCAAAGATCTTGTCAAGTCCCAGCATTCCATTGAGTCCCGTTGCGCCAAGAAACAACACAAATGGGAGTAAAATTAACATGTATGCAATAATGAAAATTGCCGCAGTCAACGTCCTCACTGACGGATCATATCGCTCCTCCAAAAACTGTGGAATCGTCGCAATCCCCGATTTTAAATACCGAGGCAGAAAAACTAAGGCCAGGATTACAAGTGAGAAGCCAGCGATTACTTCCCAGCACATCACAGAAAGGCCGTCATTGAAAGAGGCGGCATTAAGACCAATCAACTGCTCCGTTGAGAGGTTAGTCAACAGCAGGGAGCCAGCGATAAAGATTCCCGTTAAGCTTCGGCCCGCGAGAAAGTACCCCTCGTCCGTGTTGATATCGGTTCCACGTGTCAGCCGCCAAGTCAAAAAGGCCACAAGACTTGTGAAAAAAACAAAGGTTATTGCAGTGACCATCTGTATCCATTGGGAAGGTGGAGGCGGGTAAGTATTTGGCGAAGCCAAGATTTTGTTTCAATCATCGTTAACTTGCAAGCTCTTTGGCACAATTTGCTATTTTGCCAGGCTCCATGGTCAACGAGTGCTCAATGGAATTTGCCAATAGGGCAACGAACGTCAGGGAAACCGATAGCGATCTTTAAATCGTTGATGGCGATTTTGATTCAAGAATAAAAAACGATGTCAAATCTATTTGGCGTGGTCGAACAGAAAAGTTTCGTCAGTCACACGGCGGGTTGGGCGTTGAAAACTCTGAAGTAAGCTGCTTGGTGGCCGAAACGCTATTGGCGAATCCGGGCCAAAGTTTCAACGTTTTGTTACCGTCTCATCCAGATTCATCACCGCTCTAGCGACCATTGCTAATGCAGCCTGTCGATGGGTTCCCCCGATCCCGGCAATTTCGGTCGCCTCGATTTCTCTCGCTTCAAGTCGGTCAATTTGAGTTCGATAAAACTCCATCAACATCGACAGCTCGGTGGTCGACGGAGGTCGAGTCAAGAAACTTCGAAAGATCCTTTCTAAGGCTGCTTGATCTTTTTGGGTTGAGTTGCCTCGATCGTTATTGATTGAATAACGTCCGTCGATGGCAATTCCCATCTTTTTTGCCAACTCGACAAACATTTCATCATTTAACACATTGAGTGCTTGAAGGGGTGTATTGCTTCGATTCCGTTTTGCTACACAAGCCTCGCCGGTCGGTCCGTCAAATACTGAATAGGCGGCAAACGTCGCGGTTCGTTTTCTAAACGTGTACACGGAGCGGCGAACCCGGTCTTCTCCTGTGGATGGTTTCCAGTTTGTCCTTCCCCATGCTAAACCCGTTACTGCAGGAGGTTGAGGCGGTCGGACTCCGGGGCCGTACATTTTAGTTGAAAGTGAGCCGGTCGCTTGAAGCGCTGTGTCCCGGACGATTTCACCCGTTACACGAAAACTCGGTCCACGACTAAGCAAGCGATTGTCAGGGTCAGAAATTCCATCCGGCGGCTGCGTTGAAGACTGGCGATAGGTCGCACTTGTGACAATCAAACGGTGTAGACGTTTGTTGGACCACTTGAATTCATTTTGAAACTGAACCGCCAACCAATCCAAGAGCACATGGTGCACCGGTAGGGCGGTCTGAACCCCGAAGTCGCCGTTGGTTTTCATCAAGCCGACACCAAAAATCTCTCGCCATGCCCGGTTTACAGAAACCCGCGCCGCAAGCGGATTGTTTTTACTAACGAGCCATTTTGCAAATTCCAATCGGTTCCCCGGAGATTTGCTTCCGGGCTGCAAGAGAAAGGCGGGAATGCTCGGTGTCACTTGTTCTCGAGGGCTGAGCCATTCGCCTCGATGGTGACGATAAGTTGGTCGAAGATGATGCTCGGGTCGCTCAGCCATGATCAAAGAGTGATTTAACTCGGGGATTTTCATCCGCGCCGAGATGATCTGCTTTCTCGCTTCTGCCAGCAGAGGTGTTTCCAAAAGAAATGCCCGTTGAATATCTGCTGTTTCTTGAATGGACCAGTTCTCAGAAGATTTAGTCGCGAGCGTATGCTCGACATCTTCATCGAGTTGATTGGCTGTTGCCTCACGATTGGAAGAAGCTGACACGCGTAGCCGACCTAAGCTTGCCGTATAGTGACGTTCAAATAAAAGTTTCACGCTGATCGTCCCGGATCCTTCAATGGGCTGCTTCAGATTCATGACTAATTGAAGACGTGTTCGTTTTTTAGCGCCGGGTCGCCAACCGGATGACCCAATGCCGTCAAACACTTCGTGGGATTGGCCGTCTTTTTTTGACCCAAAACTGGTTGACGCTGAATTGAATTCAAGCGATTTTTCCTCGAATTCCACATCGACTTCACTAACAAAAAAATCACCCTTTCGGCCTTCGTAATAACATCGGCCAGGTCCGCCGCCGGGTAGCCGCGAATCCGGCAGGGCCTCAATCCGCAGACTTTGAATTGGTTTGTCTGCTTCACCAACAGCGAATTTAAATTCAAAGACGTCTCGTTTGGTGGTATCACCAGTTGCAAAAATGGAACCGTCTTCCAAAACTTCAAGCTTTGGCAGGTTGGAAATCATCTCAAAGGGGCGGAGGATTTTCCAAGCTGAAACCTGATTTTGTTTGCGGGTGATCCAGCGCCGCAGTTCGGTCTGTAAATTTTGTTCTCTTGAGTTTTCAGGGCTTGGTCGGTTGTCGCCTTCGATTTCATTTTCCGAATCGTGGGCAGGGAATTTTCGGACGAGCAATTTTTCCAATTCTGCGACGGTCCTTTTGGCTTGGTCGATCTCGGTTTGCCGCAGTGAATCTGAAATATAATAATCTGGCTCCTCCGCGTTATTCAAAAGTGCCATCATTCGAAAATAATCAGTTTGCGAAATTGGATCATATTTGTGAGTGTGGCATTGCGCACAGCCAGTGGTCAATCCGAGCCAGACAGTTCCAGTCGTGGCAACTCGGTCAACCATTGCTAGATAGCGGTATTCAAGAGGGTCAATGCCACCTTCCTCATTAAGCATGGTATTGCGGTGGAAACCAGTCGCAATCAATTGATTTGGGGTTGGGTTGTCGAGCATGTCACCTGCGAGTTGCTCAATTGAAAATTGATCGTAAGGCAAGTCAGCATTGAGACTTCGGATCACCCAATCTCGATAAGGCCAAATCGACCTTTCACGGTCTTTTTCGTATCCATTGGTGTCTGCATATCGAGCAAGGTCCAGCCATGGCTGAGCCCAACGTTCGCCGTATCGCTTTGAAGCGAGCAAGCGGTCAACAAGTTTCTCGTAAGCTTGCGGATCTTTTGATTGGACAAATTCATCGGCTTCTTCAATCGTCGGTGGTAAGCCAATTAGATCCAGATAAAGGCGTCTCGCGAGAACATATCGGTCGGCTTCTGTACTCGGTTGCAGTCCACTGCGTTCAAGTTGATGAAGCACAAAATTATCAATGGGATTGCGAATCCAGTCAGAGGAAGAGACACGGGGTGGCATAGCCGATTGCGGGGTTTGAAATGCCCAATGCTTTTTGTATTCGGCACCCTCTGCAATCCATCGTTTCAACACCGCTTTTTGTTGTTCAGTAAGCACGCGATCTGAATGCGGTGGGGGCATTATCAAGTCAGGGTCAGTCGAAAAAATGCGTGCAATTAAACTGCTTTGGTCTGGCTCTCTGGGCACGATTGCTTCAGTCTCAATGGCTGAATCGCGTTGATCCAAACGTAAATCCGCCTCCAAGCTTTTTTCATCTGGGCCGTGACAGGCAAAACAATGGGCAGTCAAAATGGGACGAACGTCACGATTGAACGAAACAGGTTCTTGCGCATGAATTCCGGCAGCAATGACAGACAGGCTTCCCAATGCTAGGGACCGCAATAAAAAATGCCACCGTTTCATGTTGGCTAACTTTCGCGTGGGAAAATGCATTGCGTTGAGGCAGTTGCAAATTGCTGGCTGTGTTTGACTTAACTTATGTGCTTGGTCGCATGGCAAGTAGTGTCGCTGGTCGCCTCGAACGGAACGTCACTATTTCACGCTTCAACCAATTGCCCAATTGTGTGCTCTGCTGGGTACTTTAAACTTGAACTAGCCTAAAGAAGGTGACGACTCAGAGGTGACGACTCAGCCTAAGTCGTTACGTCAATTTGCGTTCCTCCGGTTTTCGATTGGTTCAAAGCAATTTACCATAAGCGAATTGACAAACAAACGCAGATTCCTGCTGCTGCCCCTTAATTGACGAAGAGCAAGAGATGACCGACAAACCTTGGTACAAAGACGGATTGAAATTTAAATGTTCTGGGTGTGGTGATTGTTGCACCGGCGCACCGGGGTACGTATGGGTAAATCAAGAAGAAATGAACATGATGGCCGAAGAGGTCGATCTTTCTTTGGAAGAGTTTCAGGATCAATACACCCGCAAGATCGGAATTCGCCGAAGTTTAAAAGAATTTGGAAACGGGGATTGCGTTTTCTTTGATCATGAAACACGGAAATGTGAGGTTTACGCTGCCCGTCCTCGGCAGTGTAAAACTTGGCCTTTCTGGGATAGCAATCTACGCACTCCAAAAGATTGGGAACAAACGTGTGAAGAATGTCCCGGAAGTGGCACTGGAAAGCTTTATCAACTCGAAGAGATTGAAGCTTTACGAAAGATAATGAAGATCTGAAATTTCAATGTTTCAAACTTGCCACATGCAAGCCGAAGATTGACTTTCTGGTCTTTTCCAGCTGGTTGTTCACACCCCCCTGTTGGCGTGCCTTTCTTGACTTTACTTCTTACAGAGCATATAGTTAGCTCGAATGCTGGGGTGGCTTTCGATCTTGCGACGTTCACGACTGGGCAGATCAGTCATGTCTTCGTGATGTCATCCGATAAGCGGTAAGGACATGCCTGTTCGCCAGCCAATCTCTTCGCTGTTTCCTCGTCAAATCCATTTCATCAGGAGTATTAATGACTAAAAAGGAAATCGTCAGAACGCTCTCAGAGGATATTGGGCTTACTCAATTCAAGACCAAAGAAATCGTTCAAAAAACTTTGAATGCGATTGTCGAAGCACTCGCTTCGGAGGGGCGAATTGAATTGCGAAATTTTGGCGTTTTCGAAGTCAAGAAGCGTGCCGCCCGAACTGCTCGGAATCCCAAAACCGGAGAAAAAGTTCACGTTCCTGAGAAACACGTGGTCACTTTCAAGCCAGGCAAGGAAATGGAAGCTCGGGTTAATAAGTCTGGTGAGGATGAGCGTTTTGGTGAATCGGGCTTTATGCCGCATCGTAAACAGGAGCTTGACGCAGAGAGAGCCCACGCCGAAAAAATGTCGCGGTTAAAGGACCTTGGATAACCGAGATTGGTGCTATTGATTATCCGACAGTATTTGTCAGCTTTTCCGTTTTAAATTGTGATGGGAAAGTCAGGGTTTGACGTAACGAAGTCCGGACGAAACGTTCATAATATTCCGGTGTTCGAGAATAACCTTCAATTGAAAATCAAGTTTGTTGAATTCGTAAGCCAATTAAGTCTGTCTGAGTTTTTTTATTTTAATCACAAGTTCCCTGCTTCTTGGGGCCGCAACCCACCTACCCGATCCTGAGCCAACTCATGCCGAACATTTTCAGAAACCTGCCATCAGTTAACCAGCTTCTTGAGAGTCCGCAATTGAAACAGATGGTTCAAACCGTAAACCACAATGTCGTGGTGGATGGAGTGCGCAGCTTTCTGGATGATCTTCGAACTCAAGTCAGTAACGCGGCCGACGACGTTCCTATCCCAAGCCCGAACGAAATCGCTGAGAAGATTGCAGACTGGCTCAAGTCTGAAGAAAAGCCTTACCTTCGGCCGGTAATAAACGGAACCGGCATCATCCTGCACACTGGACTGGGGCGCGCACCTTTGGCCGACGCGGCCATCGAGGCCGTCAACGAAATTTCCAAGGGTTACGCGAGCGTCGAGGTTGATTTGAGCTCGGGTGAACGAGGCCAAAGAATTAAGGCGGTGGAAAAATTACTGTGTGAATTGACTGGTGCTGAAGCTGCCTTGATCGTGAACAATAATGCTGCCGCGACAATGATTGCTCTTTCAGCTTTGGCCGCAGGGACTGAAGTCATCGTCTCTCGAGGGCAGTTGATTGAAATCGGCGGAAGCTATCGGCTTCCTGATGTCATGGAGTGTAGTGGGGCAAAATTAAAAGAAGTTGGAAC
>JAQWLH010000166.1 GCA_029247405.1 Mariniblastus sp. | reverse complement strand
GTTTTGAAAATGTATAGTAGTCCGGTGCTTGGGCTGAGTTGACTTCATCCCCATCAATGAGCACGCCCATCACACCGGATTCGCTCTGGTTGATCATCGCCAGCATCGAGTCGCCTGTTAAGAGCATCCTGAATCCAGTCGAACTTTGGATGTCAAGCGTTCGACCCGGTCCTGATAATTCAACAAGACGGAGTTCGAATTGACTGGCAGAAACGCTCATTGAGCAACTCAGGTCGGCACAGGAACATTTCATTGCCTTACTGGAGCCAGAGACCGAAGTAAAAGTTGACTTCATTCCGCCGCTTGCTCTCACACGACTAAATAATTTATTAATTGGACCTGACGCTGGCTGTGATTGGGCCATTTGCGCGACCATTTGCTCGATGAGAGCTTTGTCCATACCTCGGTCCATCAGTAGATTTCTGTGAATCTTTTTTCTTTCCTCCGCCAATTTTTGCGGGCCCCAGCTAGTTTGGTCGACCGAGATGGATTTCGTTTGAGGGTCAAACTTAATTCTGAGAATCGGCTTTACCGATTCCGTGATTCTCTGCATTGGCCCTTGTTGGAGCCCCCTTGGGGCTTGGGGAGTGGAGTTTTCCAAATCTTGCAGCGGCTTTTCGCCAAAACCAACGGCCACCGTTCCGAACAAAAGCAAGACAGCTGAAACACAAGGAGCGAGGAATCCGCGTAGAATTTTGTTGCCGATAGGTTTCACTAGAATCCCTTTTCTAAACTCAACGATATGCCGAGCGGTTTTGAAACCATTAAACCACAAAACAGCGACTTTGTTTGAGTTTTCAGCTTAATGCCTGGCAAGTGTTTGTGAGACCCAAAAAGTTCGGACGGCGAGCCTGTGTTGGTGGTACTCGTTGGCCTAAAAAAAGCTTCGACGTAAATCAGGCAGCGTGGGAAAGGGGAATGGTGAAGTGGTATAGTTGGGGAGACTTGACCGACGAATCGAAATGCTCTCCGACCTGAGGAGGCAAACAAAAGCGTTGTGCAGCCCGCGTGAGGCTTGTAAACTTTTCGCCGGAGTGCCCGAACCTTGGTTCCATTGAACGGGAAAGCGATTTGATACGGCATGGTTGCAACTAAGGTGGGAGATTGAAGCGACTTGATCTAATAGGAATAGGCTTTGCAATTTTTTGCCTGGTCTTTTGTGTTCTTGGGCTGACACGAATCCAGACCAACACGGAGGATGTGCTTCAATGGTTGCCTGATTCATCTTCCGCTCGCGAAGATTACAACTTTCTTCAATCCCAATTTGGATCAGATGATTTTCTGATTGCGACTTGGGACGGTTGTCAGGTTGCCGACCCAAGGCTATCTGCATTGACTGCACAAATCCGGGGGAATGACCCCGGGAACCTTATTCAGGCGGTAACCAACGGTGCGGAAGTCACTCAGTTGCTTGCCCGAGATTTTAAGCTCTCTCCGGCCAAAATTACTCGCCGGCTCAAAGGCATTTTCTTTGGGATCGAACAGAGTGACCTGACTTGTGTCGTTATTGAGCTTTCGCAAGCAGGAACAGCTGCGCGAGCCGAGTCGATGCAATTGATTTATGATTCGATCGGTGCCGTACCCAACCTGCATCGCCAAGACGTCAAGTTGGGTGGGTATCCCTACGTTGCCACGGTGATCGATGGTCAGCTAAAAAATTCCTTTAGAAACTTTCTTCTGCCGTCCATTTTATTGGCCACTTTTGTCGCGATGGTTTGCTTGCGCAATCTTACGTTGACATTTGTCGTTTTCATTACGGCGGTCGGCGCTGCAATGGTTAGCATTGCGTTCATTCCAATGTGCGGGGTGAAATATGGAGGCCTGATGTCAATCATCCCGGCGCTGGTTTTTGTCTTGGCGACGTCGGGTAGTATTCACTTGATCCGTTATAGCCTGGGCGCGATTGGTGACCCGAGGGCTTTGCTTGCAATTGGCTGGAAGCCATGCGCTATTTCGGCTCTTACCACTGCGGTGGGTATGTTGTCGCTGACCCGGAGCAGTTTTCCTGCGATTCGGAATTTCGGTTTCTTTTGCGCTACAGGGGTCTGTATTGCGTTAGCTTTTCAGTTGGTCATGGTGCCTTGGTTGCTAAGTCGGTTAGGTGTTGGGGGATTGCGTGTCCTTGCTTCGCGTTCAAATGACTCGTCGTTTTGGCTGAAATTATTTGGGGCGATTCGAGACAGAAGGATTCCCATAAGCTGTGTTTTTATTCTGGTTATGGCATTGGGTGGTTTGGGCCTGAAGGGCCTGATTGCAGAAGTGGAAGTTGAAAAACTATTTCGCCCGGAATCGAAAATTCTGCGGTCTATCATGGATATGGAGGCGCGCTTAGGTCCCATGGATCAGACCGAGCTTTTATTAGTATTTGAAGATGTCGATGCCGAGTTGTTTCCAGAACGGGCCGTCCTTGTGCGGCAAGTTCAGGCTGCGATTGATCAGCTTCCTGAGGTTGGGGTCGCGCATTCGTTGGCGAATTTTTTGCCTCCCGAGCCAAACAAAAAGGACGCTCGCTCCTTTTTTAAATGGTCAACCTATCGGAATGTAATGCGTCGAGAGCGAAAGAATCTTTCCAGTAGTAATTTGCTTTTTGTAAGTTCCGATATGGAAACTTGGCGTATCAGCGTGCGTTTCCCGTTTACTGAAAAAAGTGATTTCGGGAAATTAGCCGAAGAGGTGATGGGGGCGTCTCAAAGGACCGTCGCAGATGCAACGGCCCTTAATTCGGATTGGTCGGCACCGCGTTTGATTTACACAGGCAAAACCCACCTGTTTCATAATGCGCAGATGACCCTGTTACAGGATTTGTTTTTAAATTTTCTCCTCGCGTTTCTCATTATTACGCCAATTTTAATTCTCGTCTTGCGATCCCTCACGCTGGGGTTGGTTGCGATGCTTCCCAATTTATTTCCCGTCTTGATTGTGTTTGGCGGCCTCGGGTTGGCGGGGCATCCGGTAGATTTAGCGATCGCGATGACGGCTTGCGTCGCGCTGGGGATCGCAGTCGATGACACCACCCATTTCCTGATTCGGTTTCGAGATTTTGGAGGTCGGTGGGGTAATTTAGAAACTCCAATAAAACTGGCGATTGGGCAATGCGGGCCGGCGATGTTTCATACAACGCTAATTGGTGGGGCAGGCCTGATCGTGTACTACTTCGCCGAGATGTTGGTTGTCTCGCAATTTTCATGGGTCATAACGATCCTGCTTGTTTTGGCCTTGTTATCCGACGTGGTCATGTTGCCCGCGATCCTGCTGTTGTTTGCCGGCGATCATGACGGCGATTAGGTTTCGCTTTCAGTGATCAGCCTGATTGCTTTTTCATGGCAGGTGGTTTTAAAACTTGCACCAACTGATTGAGCGTGATTTGAAATTGGCTGCGAGCGTTCGGCCAACAAACGCCCTCTGCTCAACAGGTAAATCACAACGGCAACAGCTCACGTTGGCTTTCAACGGGTCGCCATTGGGAATCAAGCTATCCTTCGTAAACGGTCAGGAAAATTCCTAGAACCGCAACGATGGTGCCGATGACGGAGAGGGCAGTGACTCGATGTTTATGTAATACCCACACGATCGGGATCGCGAATAGTGGGCAAGTTGACATCAACGTTTGGGCGATGGCAACATTGTGAGCACGCTGGTAGCCGACTTGGCTAAGCCAAATTCCAAGCCAGGTTCCCACAGCTGTTGCGGGAATCAATAAGCGAAGCATTTCCCAGCTAAACGTGATTCGTAACTCTTTGACAAGTTTTCGTCCCACGCTCATCACTAACATGGTGGCCAACGCGGCAAACAGCAGTCGTATAAAGGTCGCTTCGATGGGATCACATAGATTCTCACCCTCGGCACCCACCAACCCCTTCTTTGAGAAGACTCCCCCAATCGCTTGGCAAATAGATCCTATGATGCCAAGAGCAACGCCGCGTCTCAGAGAGCCCGGCAACAATCCTGGGGCCTCTTTGTTTGCCTTTCGATCGGCGACCACAACAATGACGCCACAGACCGCAAGGCAAATTCCAAGCACAGCAAAAAATGGGAGTTCTTCCCCCAGAAATGCGAATGCTAGCGCAGCGGCAAATAGCGGTGACGTCGTCGCCATCATCAAAGCTCGTCTCGGTCCAAGAATCTGCAGACTTCGGAAATACATCGTGTCGCCGATAACGATCCCGATCAGACCGCTCAATCCAAGTGTTCCCCATGAGGACCATGGAGCCTGAAACATTTCGCGGTCGGTGAACGAAGCAAACAAGGCCAAGTGTGCGAGAATTAACACGACGCCAATAATATTTTTGGCCAGATTAATCGTGATGGCTGAAAGACGGATTCTTCCCCAAATCATGCTCGAGAGCGTCCAGAGCAATGCCGCTAAAAGTGCGGACCATTCACCAATTCCCATCTGTTTCTCTCGTGAATTGGCAAAGGGTGAAATCGGCAAGAAGATGTGCGAACTGCGCACTGCGGAGGCGGAGATTTTGCACTTTTAAATCTCACTTGCAACACCACTGCTGGCAATTGCTGAGGATTTGTTGAACAAACGCAGAGGTTGCGTATGTTTGGCCAATTAACTTTGTTGAGATTGAACTCCGCGGTGGTGTTCGCTTCAGGGGTTGCGGAGGGCAATTCGGCCGTTCCTTTGGATGCTTTAGGTTTTGGGTCCTTCGCCGGTTCTTTAATCCGCCGTTGAACGTTATTCAGTTCCAGCGAATGGCCGGTTGATGGTGTCATTTTCTGAACTGAAACTCCCCTACAAAGAATAACCCTGGGACTGCCTCATTCGAGAAAAGTGATTGGCCTTTGCGATTTTGACGTCAACAGTAGGCGAAGACGGCCAGTGCAGCGAGATTGGGTAGGCCGCGATTTCAATTTTTAATGATGAATTTATTCATCGAAACTGTTGCGTTGAATCGCTGGTATAATGTGGCAATCGGAATTTCGATGAGCGAATGTTACTGTTTGAAATGGTGGGGATGGCGTGTCCCACGCAAAGCTTTCCTGGAACATTTGGCCAACTCAACTGCGTTTGCCGAGGAAACGGACGTAATGGTGGTGGCGAAATTATTATTGTCCATGGTCTCTGACTGCCGTTATGCGATTGAGTCGCCAATTTATATTCCCTACTAGGATTAACTTTGAATCTTATTGAATTAAATGAAGTTACGAAGACTTACGACCTGGGTGAGGTCAAAGTTAAAGCACTTCGATCTACCAGTTTGACCATTGAACGCGGGGAGTTTGTGGCGCTGATTGGTCCTTCTGGATCCGGCAAGTCCACGCTGATGAACACGCTTGGGTGCCTCGACCGGCCAACCTCAGGAAGCTACCTGCTGGATGGTGAGGAAGTGGTCACCATGACTCGCGACGCACGAGCAAATATTCGAAATAGAAAAATCGGGTTCGTGTTTCAAAACTTTAATCTGCTTTCAAGAACGTCTGCAGAAGAAAATGTTGAATTGCCTCTGATGTACTCCAAGGGGTTTACTGCGAGTAAACGACGGAAACAATCGCGAGATTTACTAAATTTGGTGGGCCTTGGAGATCGACTCGACCATCACCCCGCCCAGCTTTCAGGTGGGCAACAGCAGCGTGTAGCTATCGCCCGAGCATTAGTCAATGAACCTCCCATTTTGATGGGGGATGAGCCGACGGGAAATCTTGACACAAAAACTAGCCGCGAAGTCATCAGTCTTTTTGAGAAGTTGAATGAGGAAAGAAACCTGACGGTGATTCTCGTGACCCATGATCAGGACGTTGCCCGAAACGCCCGCCGGCAAATAGTCTTGCGTGATGGACTTGTTATTTGTGATACGACAAACTTTGATGAAGCCCTACATTCGTTACATTCGTACGAAGAGGAACAGGCCTAGCCATAAATGCGGTACTGATCGCAATTTCGGATCAATTGGAACAACCCGTCCATCCGATTAATTCGTTACTATGAATCTTCTGCAACGTATTGCTATCAGTGCCCTCGCGTTACCGCTTGCGTTATCCGCAAACTTTACCGCTGGGCAGACTCTGCAGGTTCTTCCTGAGCAGCTTCGTATTGAGGTGCGCAATCCTGAACAGCTTTCGCGCACCGCTCTTCCCGATGTCGCGACACCGTTTACCGTTGCCTCAAGTTCCGAAACCAGAGATGAGCAACGGCTAAGTTTGGACGAAGCGATACAAATCGCTGTGCGGAATGCGGAAGTCGTCAGGGTACTGAATGGCGTCTCAGCGGTTTCAAGTGGACGTACCATATATGACGTATCGATTTCCAACGCCAATATTGACGCTCAAACGGCCATATTTGACCCGTCATTTGACATCACAACCACGATCAATAAAACCGACCGCCCTGACGGCGGATACGATTTATTATCGGGTGTCTTTACTGGTTCGAGCACCGACTCTAACAACACCATCATTGGACTCTCCAAACGGAACTACAACGGCGCTTCAGTCGGTTTAAATGCCAATGGAGTCAATTCTTATTTTTCTCCCGGAGTGCCAAGTTACCGTACCTTTGCAGAAATTACGTTGCGCCAACCACTTGCACGTGGGTATGGGCGGGATGTCAATCTAGCGCCGGTTGTCGTCGCAAGGATCGATACTGAGCGGTCCTATTTTCAATTTAAGGATTCGGTTCAGGAGTTGGTTCGCGGAGTCATTGCTGCTTACTGGAACTTAGTTGCAGCGCGGATCAACGTTTGGGCGCGATCTCAGCAAGTAGAACAGGCGGATTTTGCCTACGCGAGAGCGCTTGAACGTAAGGCAGTCGGATTGGACAAGGCGGCAGATGTAGCACAGGCGAAATCAGCGCTGGCAAATTTTCGAGCCACTTTAATTACTGCTCGTTCCAACCTGATTTTGACTGAAACCGCTTTGCGAAACATTCTTGGGTACCCTCCCTCGAGCACTTCTGTGTTGGTCCCAACTTCGACACCAATTCGAGAACAAGTCGATTTTAATTGGGACGAAATTTTAGCGATGGCCGAATTGTATCGGCCCGACATTATTGAATTAAAATTGGTTCTCGAAGCTGACCAGCAGACGCTGCTTCAAGCTGATAACCAAGCCAAACCACAATTGGATGGAATTGCCAATTATCGTTGGGACGGATTAAGCGGCGAAATTCCCATTGGTTCATTGCAAAGAAGTAATCCAGGACAATTTGCCGGTTTTAATATTGGTGTGAATTTCTCGGTGCCGCTAGGGCTTCGTCGCGATCGCTCAAATCTTCGGCGGCAGGAATTGCTATTGCAACGAGATCAGGTCAATCTCGACCAAGGTGTACATCAGATGGTTCATCAATTAACCATTAACTATCGTAATCTTGAGCAATATTTTGTTTTGTACGTGGCTTATAAAGAGGCACGGGAAGCTGCCCTGATCAATTATGAAAATCAGGTTGGTGAGGTGCTTTCAGGGCGACGAGAATTTATTAATGCCCTTCAAGCGATTACAGACTGGGGTAACGCCGTTTCCCAGGAGGCAGCCTCAATCACGCAATACAATACCGAACTCGCTAACGTTGAACGGCAAACCGGAACCATTCTTGAAACGCACGGGATTCGGTTTGTCGAGGAACAATATGGCTCTTTAGGGCCTCGGGGATACCTCGGTTTACGACGTTGTGATCGAATTTACCCGGAGAAGTTTTCAATTGATAGTGAGGGAGATCGCTACCGAGAATCTCCGGGATCATCCGATGACTCCTTTGAATTGCAAGCCTTGAGCTATAAGGAGGAAGATCGCACGGCACCAAGGTTGGAGTCGTCTCCAGAAGATTCCCCAGAAATCAATAAGCCCAAAATCAGGGTGCCTCAAGAAGAGCCGCCAACACAACAAGACAATCGAGCAAAAACAAATACGACACAAAAATTGTTGGAGGCACTTCGTCTAAATGAAGTTTTGAAAAAGAGAGACGCTTCGGGCCTCTTACCCACTTCGAAGCCTAGGGTTTCGAGACGTTTGTCGGATCTGCTCCGAAAATGAATGGGGACGTAAGGGTTGCTTTGAGCGGATGAGTTTACCTGTGGCGTTCCGAAAGGCGTTCCATTTCTCGGACAACGCAACAACGATATTTCGTTTCAGGTGATGGCTCCCCATGGCGAACCCCAAATTTGCGACGATCGTTTTCAGGGCAAACTGATCAGTTAACATGCAGTTGTTTGGTCCTACGATTTGATTAATTAAACTTGATGCGTGCATGGCTGGCCTTACTGGACGATTTGGTGATATTGGAAGACTTGATCCACTTTTATCTTTGATTTAAACCGATTCAAAGATTGTTCAATCAGTCGCATTGTGTGGATGACGGTTTCTCATGTCTTCAACCCACGTCTGTCGAAGTCGGTCGTGTTCTAATTCGCATGTCTGGCAAATCGAACTTATAAATTGACATGGCCAAATTTCCGATACCTTCAACGTCATCCTTGAATTCCAGTCAGCCTCTCTGTACGCGATACGATGCTCTAATTGCGATACCGTGTTGTAATGAATTCGCTTCTCTTCCCCAAACTTTGAAAAGTTTGGAAGAGAATACCGGTGAAGAGATTCAAAGGACGCTGGTGATTGTGAATGTCAATCAACGTGCTGGCATGGACCGGCAAAACAATGAAGCGACACTCGCGTGGTTAAAGGGATTCGAAACGAAACTAAATTTGGCGTGGCTAAATCATGTTAGCGGTGAGGCTGCTTATCCTGAAAAGTTCGGAGTTGGACTGGCAAGGCATCAGGCATGTACTGCCGGACTTGGATTCATCGCCGCCAATGCCCCGGTGATCAGCCTTGACGCCGATAGTCCTGTGAACGCTCAGTACTTACCCAAAATTTTTAATCACCTAAAAATGAATCCTGAGTTTAGAGCGGGGCACGTCAATTTTAAACATCGTCACTGCGGTAGTGCGGGCGAGCGGCAAGCGGTTTTGATTTATGAAGAGCATTTGAAACGGCATCGGCGACTCCTCGAAATAGCCCAGTCACCCCACGCATGGTACGCGATCGGCTCAACGATAGTCTGTACGAAAGAAGCCTATCTTAAGGCAGGCGGTTACCATTGCCGTCGCATGGCCGGAGAAGATTTTTACTTGTTGCAACAACTTGCCAAGACTGGCTGTAAGATTTCAATGATTGAAGATGCGTTTGTGTACCCATCCGATAGGATATCCGAACGCGTTCCGTTTGGCACGGGAAAGGCAGTTTCAGACATAATAAAG
>JAQWLH010000158.1 GCA_029247405.1 Mariniblastus sp. | reverse complement strand
GTTTGGCCCAGATTATCTAGAAAGAACTCGAACCTGAATGTTCCGTCAGAGCCTTTCTTGGGTAACAGATTTCAATACGGTGATGAAGTAGCGGTCCTCATGTATAGTTCTGATGAGGATAACGTAGCATTGCATTTAACTTTGGCGTACGACGACCAAGGGGTTGATGCTGATCCCGAGGATGTTGTTGACATCCTCAACGGGGATAGTCCAAATATCGAAATGCAAGTTGGCGATGAAGTGAAGGTACTTAGTTGGGGCGGGAAATACACAGGGGATGGTGATGAACCGTTTGGAAAAGAACTGGTAAAACGACTTTCGTTAGATAGTGATGATCCAGACCGAACCGTGGTGCTTCCAATCGTCGAGGTTCTTGATGATTCCCGGAACAACTGGGGTGTCCTGAAAGGCGATGTTAGAATTGGTGACTTCGTAGGAGTCTATTTGACCGAGATAAAAACACAATGGATCCGTCATCCCTATAACAACAAGTGGATTAAGGTGGACAAGCTGATGGGTACCGTCGTTCCACGGAGAGAAATGTTGAGCCCAGGCGGCGCAACGCCAAGTGGCGTCGGTGGTGGTACTGTCGCGATCACTGAATTGGTTTATTGATTCTTCCCTGCTCGGCTATGGACGAAACCCAAACGGCCGGTCTAACAAAGGGTTGAGAGAACCTTTTTTCAGCAGCCGAAAGTTGTTTTTGTAAGGTATCCGTTTTGTTCCATAGATTGCGGCGACTTTGGTAAAGGCGCGGTCGTCAGTTCTGCGAACACGTCGTCAGTCTTCAAGATCGTGGCAGCAACGCGAGTCGCCGACGACGTCGGAGAAGAAATGCGGCCAATCCAAGAGAAACGACAGAAAGACTCGTGGGCTCTGGAACGGCGGAGACAAAAGATCGGTCATATCCGATTACATCAAAGGCTTGCAAATCAATGCCCGAGATCGTCGAAGCAGTTCCTGTGGATGTCGTTGGATCCATGATTCCAATGCCAACGCCATCTTTCCAATGGCTCGCCTGTTCGCCATCACCGTAAACAACGCCTGTTGACCAATGCTCTGCACCTGGTAACGCGACGCTCAAACCTCCGTCAATTGAATAGTATTTGCCACGTTTGTCGGCGGTCCAGTCAATGTCGGCACCAAAGGTCTCGCTGTCAGTTGAGAATCTCAAAAAGTCAATGCTGCTGACAAAAGGTAAGGCGTTGTCGTCGTGAGCACCAAATCCGTTTGCATCGAGCTCATCTACCCCACTTTCGAATCCGAGAGCATGGCCAATTTCGTGGGTGGCGATTCCGACAAAGTCCAATGTCCCCTCGGTAATCCCATCAGTCGGGTCAAAGTCCCACGCAAAGCTGTCGTTGAAAATGATTGCAGCATCGGTCACCGTGTCGTTGGCTGAACGCAAGCCAAGTGCTTTGGCGTTTGCAGTCGTTATCCGAACATTGGCGTTGTTTGCGCCTCCGTCGTCATCCACATACGGCGTGTTACTGAACCCCGCCTCGGAAGTATGGTTGATGTAGACCGAGAAGGTTTGGCCAGTTGGCAAACCATTCCACATCGTGGTGTCGTCACTCGACGTGGCGTCGTTACCGATGGCGGACCAGAAATCGACGTAGGTGTTGGTTTGAGTGGCAGATGCTGCACTGGAAAGTGCACCCGCCCCGAGGTTGGAGAAACTGAAATTCAAATTGACGGTGATATCATCTTTGAACTCTTGAGCCCAAAGATTCGTTGCAAGTTCTAAACCGCCATCGGCAAACGTGTTGCCAACGGAATTGTAATTGAACTGGAGTTGAGCAGCGCATTGGTTAACCCAGGACAGGCTTACAAGTGTGAAGATGCTCAAAAATAACTTCATGCAGTTGCCAGATGAGGAGAATGATAGACCATGCAGGCAGGGGGGGATCAAGGTCCAGACTTACAATCGTAAGCCTTTTTCGCCCATAATTCAAGGATTATCGAGGTTTTTGTACTTCGATGGCCTCACTTAAATGTCCAGTTCGATATCAAATTTTAAACCTAATTTCACCCCGTTGTGACGTGAGGTTTAATGTGAAAGTTCCAACGATTTTTAAATTTCGCTTGTCTTCGGCACCAACGCCTACTGGATGTTTGCGTCGGTGCAGTTGACTGGAACGTAAACAGTTCATTTTTAATAGGATCCTCGCAGATATCCATTCTAAACATGAGCCAGTGAAGAGAATTTGGATTCTATTTCTATGAGCTTGCTTAGCGGTTGGAAACCATTTAGCGGTCCAGCTCAAAACGCTCAGAGCCAACGGTAAAGTGAGCCCCGATTGGTGGCAGCACGATATTTTGAAACCTTAGGAGCAGGTTTCATACGAGGCAGTTCGCCATTTGCCGTAATTTAAGGGGTGTTATTCCAGGCCGCTCGAGAGTTCGATTTTCCCAACGCACTCCTAATCTCGGTTGCCTTGGCGAGTAACTGTGGCATCAACCTGGTTAAGCCACGCGAAGAATTAATCAGAAAACACGGTCTGCTCTCGTCGACAAAATAAAGGATTGCGTAGAAGCAAAAATGTCGTGGCGACTTGCGTGATGGCTGTCGGATCATGCCTTCCAGCGGGCACCTTCCATTGTCAGCATTCGTGCTTTCGTTGACATGCCCTGCGATGCTGAAAAATTTCCCAAGCCATCAGCTCTTATGATTCGATGGCAAGGAATAACAATCGGCGTCCAATTTGACTTCATTGCGGAACCCACGGCTCGCGCGGCACCTGGTGATCCGCATTTTGTAGCAAGTTCGCCATAAGTCAAAACCTGACCATATGTGATCCCGCGACATTCCTTAAGCACACGAGTTTGGAATTTTGTGAGCCCAGAAATATCGACCAACAGATCGGCGAAAGAAATCTTTTCGCCATTCGTGTATTGGATAAAACGTTCTTTCCAAGATGGAGGAGATCCGGAAATTCGATCATATGAAACTCGTTTGCCTTGAACGGGGGCTGTTGGATCTGAGGGGTTGTCGAAATAGGCGATTGAGTCAGTTCGGCTCTGAAAACCAAACTTAATTTGACGTATTACCTCTTCGCAATGCAGCAGGCTCAACCACCCTAGGGCCGTTTGGAAAACAGAAAGTCTCGTCGGTCCGCATTTTGGATCGAGTGCAATGAAATTGGCTTGGGGGATCGTCATTTCCAGTACCATCGTGCCTAAAAAAAAGATGACCCTTGGAAGGGTCATCTTTTAACGAATTAAGTTCGGTAGAGCGGACGTCGTGAGGTGCAAATGTGGTTAGGCCACTGCCGATCGGTTATTCTTGTTGCACCGAGGCTCAATTTGCGGAGCATGACGGAGCACTTTTACCGACGGTCGCTGCGACTATCGCCTCCTCCGCTTCGACCGCGTCCGCCGCTGCTGCTTCCGCCGCTGCTGCGTCCACCACCACTGCGTCCACCACCGCTGCGTCCACCACCACTGCTGCGTCCACCACCACTGCGTCCGCTGCGACGTCCACCACCGTTTGAGCCGCCCCCAAAACGATCGTGATTCTTGATGTTTGATTCAATCATTGGAGTGATTGCTTCGTCCCAAGTCGGAACTTTGGCCCGTTTCAGTTCACGCGGTTGCTCATCCGTGTTCCCGTCTTCCTGGCTGACCTTGGCCTTGCGGCGTCGCGACCGACGACGTGGTTTAGGACGGGTTTCTTCGTCCGAATCTCCCCGGTCACTATCCACTGGTTCCGAACGATACTTCTGCCCTTGAGCATCATTGTCGACATCTAGGTCCAACTCATCGTCAATGCCAGCACCAAATCCGCCTTTATCTCGGGAGGATGGAGACCGCTCAGAATCACGTGAGGATTCTGATTTTGAACCTCGGCCACGACCACGACCCCGTCGACGTTTGCGTCCGGTAGAGGGGCTTTTTGAATCGTTGTCTTGGTGTCGCTCGGCGGCGTCATCAACAGCGTCAATATCAATGATCCCCAAACCGAAAGCGTCGTCCTGTGCTGCTTCTTCAATGGGCGCGAGGTCTTCTTTCGAGCGATCCGGTCGTGAGCGTTTTGAGCCGGAGCGATCATTCCGAGAGCGATCATTTCTAGATCGGTCGGATTTCTCAGCTCGTCCCCGACCGCGAGGTCTTCGCTCGTCGCGTGAATCACCTTGGTCCTGAGTAACCACTTCTTCACGATCACGATTCTTTTCGGAGGTCCGCTTGGCTCGGCTGTCTTCACTGCCTGAGTCATGTGAATCTCGGTGACGCGTTTTGTGGGTTCGCTCGTTAGAATCTCCTCGGTTGCGACCACGGCCTCTTGAACGCGGACGATCTGCTTTGTCCGACGAGTCTGAACGAGCTGCAGGCTCGTTTCGTGATTCGCTCTGTTCGCGATCTTGGTTTCGAGGGCGACGTTTGCGGTCTTGGTTTGAGCCGCCCTGGTCTGCCGGGGCCGGTCGACGACGTCCGCGCCGACCATGGGCAATTTCATCTGCCTCGGTTTGTTGAGACGGGTCGAGCTCTTCAATTTCAAATTCAACGAATTCTTCACCAAATTCATCTTCTCGGATTCGAGAAGGGTCTATGATATCTTCGGAATTCTGAATCTCTGTGGCTGGTTGATCGTCGGTTTCGTCCGCTGATGAGACGAAGACAGATTTGGTAGGGAGTGGATCCCATCCGATCAAATCGTCGCCAGCTGACTGAGTCGGTTCTTCCTGTGAAGGTTCTTGGGAAACAAACATTTCTGCCAAAGGGGTGTCTTTTTCCGGCGACTCGATTGGATCAAACCCGAGGAAGTCTCCGTTTTCGGCCTTGGTTGAAACGTCTTGATTCGCAGTGCCAGGCTCTTTCGCCGGTGACTCAGCGGGGCTTGGCGAGTCATCCGTAGACTTCGATTTGATTTCCGAGAGCGGTTTTTGGCTTGGTTTTGATCGAGTCCGTTTCTTCTCTTGCTTGGTAGATTTTGTAGATTCATCCGATTTAGAACCACCAACGCCTAGCATGTTGGCAAGGAAGTCCCAGTGACCTCGCTTCTTTTCCGGTTCCTGCTCGGTGACTTCCGCTGGTGAGTCATCAGACTCAAGCTCAGGCTCTGATGGAGTTAATTCTTCGGATACCGCCTCAGTTGGTTCGTCAGTTGGGGGCGTTTCCTCTAAATCATCATCCTCAATTGGCTCGACCTTTTTTGATGCTTTGCCAAAGTAATCGTAAAGCTCATCTGTCACGATCAAAATCCCTGTTGACCCAGTCAACGGTTGAAATGCCACTTTGCCCATCGCAAAAATGATTGGGACGTGGTCGGTATGTTTTGTAACTGCAAACCATCCATTTTGATGGGCAGATCAGACACCAATATACGTTATTTGCCCAATTTTTAGAAAGGCCCGAACTCCCGTTCCAGTGCCACAGTCAAAAAAAAAGCTTGGGCTGGGCCCAAGCTTGTCTCATTATTCTGGATTCTTGCGGGTCTTTACGACCCTGAAAGGATCATTTTAACGCTATTCGCGGGTGATCAGCATTGAACCGTTGTCTGCGACCGAGAACATTGGCCGGTCATATGAACGGTAGTGAGCCACTCCGCGTGGTCGAAA
Organism: Mariniblastus sp.; assembly: GCA_029247405.1. Lineage (GTDB taxonomy): Bacteria > Planctomycetota > Planctomycetia > Pirellulales > Pirellulaceae > Mariniblastus. Next base: position 2,619 of record JAQWLH010000158.1, on the reverse strand, counting down.
GGCGAATCCAACGAAGACGTTAAATGCTTCGGCTGCATTGCCTCCTTGAACGTTGGTTCCAGCTGGTACACCGTCGTCGTTGAGGTAATAGGTGAATCCGGCTTGGAGGGCCAGTCGATCCCCCAGCGACATGTCGTAGTCCATTCCCAGAATAGTCTGATTCGAATCAGTCCAACCGAGGAATCCTTCGCCGTAGCCAAGTTCGCAGTCCTTTCGGTAGTAAAACCGATAGGTGTTTTCAGTCGATTGGACCAAACCCGCAAACGGATTGCCGTTGAAAATACCTGAATTAACATCGTCCTGTACGTTTGTTGCGAATCGGAATCCCATCGTGGAACCTGAAGGAGAAACCCAGCCAAGATCGCCCCGGATCTGTACCAAATCGGAATCGCTGAACCACTCTTCATGCAGAATGTCGGCGACAACGCCAGCTTGGAGTCCGTAATCGACTCGGCGAAAGATACCGGCAGTGACGAACATTTGGCTCCGGCTGGAGGGTGAAAATTCACTACCATTAAAGTTCGTTTGAACCGCTCGCACGCCCACTTGGCCCGAAAACAGTCCGCAACTCAAACGACAAAGTGGGAGGCCTACGTTGACACCTCCGTAGAATCCATGGCTATTGTCGTTTGCCAAATCTCCGGTCGTTGTGCCGGGGGCATCAAATAATTGACTGCGAAAGGAGGTTGCCCCTCCAAAATACTCTCCGTGGTAGAAAAGTTGGCCAAGTCCGGTGATCCAGCACGAGCCGGGAGGACACCCACCCCGTCCGCAGCATTGGCCTTGAAAATATCCGCCTGCAACGCCGCAGCTGTTGCATGAAGAGCATTCACCGTCGACACAGCCGCCTTCCATGACAATGCCTCCACCGCAATCGCCACCCATGCAGCCATTGGCTTGTCCACAAGAGGCACAGCCAACGACAGTCGATTCCATCGGGGAGCTCATCACCGGTGAGCCACCTTCAATGAATGTTTCGTTGGTGAGTTGAGCGACCCGTTGCTGAGGTAAATCATTTGCAGGGGGGGGCGTTTGTAATCCTTGACGACTTTGAAGTTTTGGACGCAAAGGACTTTTGGTTCGAACCAAGTTACGTGGGACTCCTAAGATCGCGCGTTGAGTTCCGCTGTCCTGAGCGGGCTGCGTCTTGCTCGCAACTCGAGTGGAAGGAGGTGCCGGAGGATCGGCAAAATCGATTCCAATATCGGTTGACGCAACATATTCGACTTGAGCCGGTGCTTGAGCACGCATTCTCGCTTCCTGCATCGCAGCTAATCGACGTTCAAAATCCACTTGCTGACCGTCCGCTGTACCAAGCAGCACTGTCACGGCCATTATCTGGCCTAATAGGATCGTAGTTAGTTTCGGGGGCAAAAACATTTCGATCTTCCTGTCCGTAGTAAACAAAAGCCTCCTCGCGCAAAGACAAGCGATAAAGGCCGTTGTGTCTTGGATCGGAATCCTAAAGGTCTTTTCTTTCGTCAAACTCGGAATAATCCTAAAACTTTAACATTGTGGCTTGGGGCTTACCTAAATTGCCAAATGAAGAATTGTAAAATGATTCATTGGGAGTCGAGGAGCTCAAAGATTTATTGGTATACGACGCTTCCGCGTGTGCCGGCTTACGAAATGCGGCTGTTGCGAACTTGTCTGAGGAATCAGTCTCGAAGATGGATGACGCTGTGATGCCAGCAAAGACTGCTTGCGGGACCAATCGTTGGGAGAATATCCACCATGGATTGAATCCAATTCAGGAGCCAAGGGGCTGAGGCTTATCACCATGGCAAAATTCCAAAATGATCAGAGTTGTCGATCGGGTAGCTCTCTCAGGGAGTTAATGCGATGGACTATCACACAAAATGAATTCTTATATTCAGGGCAGTCTTCAGAAATGGACCAGCGGTGAACGGTTTACGTTGATTGGAAGTCCAGTTCGCCACGTTGAATTTTGACCCGTTCATTTAATGAGGGTTTAAGATTTTTTTGATTCGTGCGGGAATTTCCAACAGTGAAGATTTTGTTCGATCGCGGTAACTGTCAGCACGAGGGCTAACGGTTTGAGGAGAGACTCCAAGTTTTCTCAGCAAACGATTGGCGCGGAAGACTCGCGCTCGGCGAATGGAGCTGGGTGTCCGAAAGTTGATACTGATTGATACGGAAATCTCATTCAGTGTTCGAACCCAGTGAGGGGCTGTGACCGGGACGTAAACGCCGTCCCCGGGTTGCATGTCAAATAATTGATGCCTGTCAAAAAGTGTTCCGGCCTCGCACTTTGTAATGACTTGGTTCTCACCGTAGTACTTTTCAAGTGCTTCCTCGGGCAGAACTTCCCGATCATTGACATCGTAAATTGCCATCTGTTTCTGGCCTCGGATTTGCAAAAAGAAATTTTGCTCCGGATCGTAATGGTAGGGAGTGTAAGCCTGTGGCGGGCTAATAAAGATGAAGCTTTCTCGACCGCTGATCGGGCCAGTTATTGGCTCGACTTGAGACTTGAGATCATCCAAACATGCATTGACGAATTTTCCATACTCAGAATCGCTCTCTACATTTCGCAACACGACAATCATGTTATGGGTTTCAATGTTGCGGATTATGTCATCCGTTGAGCAAGCATCT
>JAQWLH010000152.1 GCA_029247405.1 Mariniblastus sp. | reverse complement strand
AGGTGCCTCACCGTGATTCGTTGGGTCTTGGCTTTCATTTGCAGTAGCGCTTCCAGATACCCAAAATATTGAGAGCGTTACAGCAACATGTTTCCGATGAACGCCACTCGATCTCCGGCGTCAAATTCAAGTGGCAGGGTCGTTTTGAGAGGCGTCTTTTTTTCGGCACGGGGGGCGGTCGCCGCATAAATCCCGTACTGCTTCAAATCCGTATCCTGAGCTGGCTCAGTATCTCCGTTCGCAATGTTCTTTGTGGCTTTCAAAGATTCATTTTGAGCCAGAACTAAGCAGGACGACGAAGCAAAACAAATGAAAATCAACAGGCACGAGATTTTAGGAAAATGCATGATACCGATAGATTGTGAGGTATTGAATTCCCGACGATCCGGCAGGAATCTGAATTGGTTGTCTGCCAGACAAACGCTGCGAAACTGAGGTCATCATCGATTCTCAATATCTTCTTGCTCGGCCTGTTCTAACGGGGACAAATCGTTGTTGTCGTCTAACACCAGATCCCGGCGACTAAACGAGAACGCCCTTGTTTCCAGTTTAAACGATTGTTCGCGATTCCAATACTGCGTGCATCGGTTCTCACTGAGATTTTGAATCGCCCAGTAATGCGTACGAGGTCCAATCACGGGCAGTCGTATTCGCGGACAAGACACCGTTTAGCTTACCCGCATTCCCAAACGTCACCATTCAAACCACGGTTATTGAAGGTTTTGCCGAACTACGAGCAAATTTTTGTGCCGTACTTTGAGCGGTTTTTTAATATTTGGGCTTGTTGGAGGCTCTGCACTTAACTTTCATCGGCCCTGATGCGAATTCGGATGGTCGTCTCCACTAAAGCCAGGTGGAAAGCTTGGGCAAACTTATTCATGCTTGTCCCCACCTATTGACGAGCAACCATGTTGATCACCATGACTGTCAGTCGGGCACCTGCAAAGATGCAGCCAAATTAAGTAGCAAACAGGTTTTGGCAAGCAGCCAAACTTTGATCCATCGCACATGACTGACCTGCCAGTCTCTTACGTTCGCCAAACGTTCTTGATCATTGAACCAATTTGCCTGTCCCTAATCGACAGCTCCGGTTCCCATAAAGACTCTTTCGGTGGCTGGTTTCCCAAACTCATTGAATCGAACAGTCGTCATACTAATAGCATCGAAAGTATCATTGTGGCGGTTGACTAAAATGGTCTTTTTCTTGGTCATTTTATGTTAGGTGTTTGAAGCAAAAACTGATTGTTGTCTTTCCTTTTAGAATGACACGAGGATTCCCTGGTTAACATGAATCCAATCACCGTGGATGTTTTGGTTTACTTTATTTACCTGACTCTGGCTCGCCCTCCACACGGACTTTAATGCCACTCTGGGGGACGTGAGTTTGTTTTGTTGGGCCAGGATAGAAAGGCAGTTGAGCAAGTCTTTTAGATGGTATTTTTCCTGCAGGCCAAAACTTGGATTCTCGCTCTACGCTCAGCATGAAGGTGAGGCGTCTCCGCTGAATTTCTGTATAGGGGCCAAATTGCTTTTCCGCTAATTTTACTTTTTGCTGGACAGGTTTGCCTGCCAACGCTTTGTCATTCCAATAAATTCCCGTCCCACAAATTGCTCCCTGTATTCCATTATGAGTACCTGAATTATTGGAAAATTCGAAGGGCCAAAACACGAGGCGAAGGTACTGTTTTCCATTCTCAAACCGCAGGTTGGTTACTCCGTCTAGCTGTTCATTTTTTGTCTGCTTCCAACCAAGTTCGCCAAATTCTTTAGTGAAATACTTCAAGCTCTGATCCGGTCCCTCGCGCCGTGCAAATTCCACAAGTTCAGAGCTTTCATCAAAGAGAGTTTGGTTTGCTTTCAACAGACCAAGCACTTTTTTTGCTTTAATGGTTCTCTTTTCGTCTGGTATTTGAGGTTGTTTGGCGGACGGAGCTTCGCCTGGTTTTTCCGTTTGCGCATTGAGTAACAGGGGAGCGACCGATCCTGCAATAATCAATAAAAACTGAAACACTAAAAACCGTTTTCTTTGCAAGTTTCGATACAACATTATTTAGCCCTGCTTTTCAGAAGTTGGTTCAGTTGTTTTTTTCCAAATCGGAAAACAACTTGAATTTACTCTAATTTCGCCACGATTGCCAACTTGCGGAATAAATATCGAATTAATCATCAATAAGCCGTTCTACGAGACGTTGCAACTAGGTTGGGTTTGCCAATCACGCCGGTTTTAGAATAAGGGGAGGGGACGACATCCATCCTGAAAGCCCCCTGCCCTCCTCGTCTAGCTTCATTGCGACCCTAAAAGTCGCAATGAAGCAGTAGATCTATCGAGCAATTGTTATTTTTCTGTCTCGTTATTCGCGTGACACATATTTTAATTCGTCAGTTGCCTGCTTTGTTTCGAGGCAATCAGCGTTGGCGATTCATCCACTCGTCTGTTTTGGCTATGCTGCCAATTAATCTTATTCGTTTGTCAAATCGCTAGAGGTAGAAAAAGTTTTCGTTGCTCGTGGCTCATGGATTTTTACCGCGACACCTGCTCGGCCATTCGGCATGTGAATGCTTCGGTTTGCGTGTCGTGGTGAAACGTTTATTTTCGCAAATGTTTTTATTACATTTTCAAAAATCGGCAAACCAACGACGTCCGATTGAATTACGAAATTTGCCGGTGCCTCGTTTACTACGACCGTCACGGCAAGATCATCTAGCACCTGTGCAGCCAACAGCATTTCCTGAGCGCTAGAGCCGCCTTCCAATTTCGCAGCCAATCGAAGTGCATGACTCACGCTGATGAATGCTGCCTTGGAGGTGTGCTCCGATTTGGCACTCCAGAAAGCAGCCGCTCGTTGGTCATTGGCCAACGTCTGTCCTGACTTGGTCGCTGCTATTGTTGCCTCAACAGCTCCTCGGGTACCAATAACCATTGCGTCTTCACCAATTCGTGCGATTAGAACTTGTGGAATCTCGTCATCAGGAAACGAGTATTCATGCACGGCGACCCCATCGATCGCACTTAAGCTCGCACGAGGACCGTCTTCGAGGTCGAGCTTGGATGGTAGTGTTAACAGCTGGTTCCAAAGCGAGTTGGATTTTTCGATATCAGCAGAAGAAATCACAACACCCACGTCGGGGACCAATTGTTTTATCGACGAAACGGTCGGCAATACAAAGATGCCGATTTCTTCGATGTTCGCGAAAAACTCGCGACCTATATCGAGTGCAGAAAGAGGTTGGCTTCCCGCTGCCTGGGCCGCCAGGACCATCTTGGGATTCAAGCCCATGCCCACGACACCAGCTGCTCCAGATGGAATATGCGAGAGGGCTTTCCGAGAAAGTGGCGCTGTTCGGATCAAGCCATATCCAAAACTATGGTGGTTTTCTTCGAATTTAACAGCCATGCGGGTACGTAGCCCAATGTCGTTCGCAGCAAGGCTCCACGTCAGGTGTTTCATGCTATCCAAGTCTAAAACCATTCTGGCAATGCCGAGCTCACCTTGAAACATTTTGCCGTAGTTCGCTATCACAGCTTGGGGGCTGACAAAAGCGAATATTGCTGAGTCTTGGTTTTGCGCTTTGGCTGACTGGAATTGCTTGTTGTCAGCTAGAGAATTGCTTGAGACAGTTATTTTAGAGATGCAATCATTGAGCATCTCTTTTTGGGTTGAAACAAGAACCAAACGTTCTGTTTTTACGATCCATACTTCGTCCTCAATGTTGAAGGTCGGGTATCCGGCGATTCGTGACTCGACGGGTGCGAACTGGACGGCGGTCTCCATGATTCCTGTGATTAGATCCGAGTCGCCGGCGTGAATGACGGCGATTCCGTCAACGCGCGGACTATTCTCGATGGCTGTGATTGCAACCGCAGCGCCACGAATCTTCTTCAATTCACAGAGCAGGGTTGAGGGGATTTGAAAATCCGAAGGGATTGAGAAGTCGCTATCAAGTCGCAAATGCGCTTTTTCATCAGAAGAACTGAATTGTCGTGCCGTCAGACCAAGGAGCTTAAAAAGATTTTCTGCATGGTTCCCAGCTTGGTTGATTTCTGCATACGCTATGGAATTCGCCGGCATCAGTTGGGCGAAGTCCGCGGTAACGAGCTCTTCTTGCACCCCAGCTATTTTTTGATCAATCGTTGAACGCAGTTTTTCGTTTGCGCCCATCTTGATTGCAGCTCTGTAAGCTTCGATGGCCTCCTTCGCGTTATGAGATTCATGCTGCAAGTAATAGCCACGATAAAACTCTAGTTCAGCTTTTGTGTTTTTTAATTGATAAGCAAAGGTGGTTGTTGGCAATAATCCGATCAATAAACCGACACATATTTGCAGACAGTTGCGTGTTGACATCTAAACTCTCCCCGTTTTAGATAGTGAAACCAACAAAAGTTGGTTGAATGAAATTTTGCGATGATGAGTCTTCGACAGAGAACAATGGATCTTTGCAAAGGCTGCGGAAAATTTCTATTTTTTCCTGGCGCTCACCACAACTTCGTGTTCCAACGAGATTTTTGCAAAATATTGACTAAACAAAGTTTGATGTATGCGTGTTGACACTTGAAATAAACCCTCTGGGTGATTCTCAAGGTTTAAATTTGTTTAAATAACAAGCCGGTGGCTTAATTAGCTCCGCATGCATTTGCTTCACTGTCTTCGAAATAATTTTTGGGGCAGGCAACGTGACGGCTTATATCAATCGGCGAAAATAAAATTTGGGACCCGCAAATCGGTTTGGCAAGCAGGTTTTGGCAAACAGCCCAATTCAAATTCGTCGCACGTTACTGAATTATCGAAACGTTACGGTCTCTAAATATTCTTGCTGGTTGAATCAATTTGCCCGTCCCGTTTCGAGCCACGCGATGCAATCCAGCAGCGGGGCCCCGCCACGAATGATGCTCGTGTAGATTTCAAATCTCGGATATTGATTGGCCCGTTTTCAACTCTTAGAATGTTGCGAAAACGAATTCTGGGAAGTTCCGAAATCATGATCGATTTTTCACTGAGAAGATATAAGTTGTCCGTGTCAGCACTCCGGAATGGGCTAGGCGTTGGAGTTCCGGAAAATCGGGATGATGGGACATTGGAAGTTGAATGTGGAAGCAACCATTTCCTTTTCAATGTTGAAGATCTGTACATGACGCATATGAAACTGGCAACGGACGCGGCCTGGAGTAAGATCACCCGTCACAACTATTCTCAAATGGGTATTGCCGATAGCTACAAGGTCACTGGAACCAAAATCCGGGGAGCGTTCGAAGGTGGAATTCCGAGCGGCTCTGATTTGGCGATGGTGATTTTGGCCACGTCCGAAGCGGCGCGGAGTCAAGTGGTCTACCAAGTGATTCAGCAGACTCTACAAAGCCCACTACGCAAGTTGACATGGGGTCAAATCAGTCCGCTGTTGATTGGCTCCTGGGCTTTCAATACGAAAGAGAATCACAAAACGCGACCGATCAAATACGGCGCGCTACGCAGATTAGACTACTACAACACCAAAGCAATGGATGCCATCAAGGTGATCATTGGGTGTGGATACAACATTGGCTGATAAACGGTTGCTCGATCGTGATTTTAACAAGGAACGATCGGATTACGCTCACAGCATGGGACACACCGCACAACAACGCACAGAAAAAGAGCGTCAACATGGCCCCCAGAATTAAAACGATTGCACCGATTCTCTACATCGCTGTTTCCCTGCTCCTTGGCGTGAATTCAAGCAGTGCTGCAGAACGCCCGAACATTCTATTTTTCTTTGCCGATGACTGGGGTCGTTATGCAAGTATTTACTCGAATCCGGATACACCATCGCTGAGCGATGCGATCAAGACTCCCAACATCGATCGAATCGCGGAAGAGGGCGTTCTGTTTCACAATGCCTTCGTTCCAGTTGCATCTTGCGGACCATGCCGGGCATCTCTGGCCACTGGACGCTACTTCTGGAACTGTGGAAGCGGCGCGTTCCTCAATGGTAAAGCGAGCAACTGGACGGGCCACAAAAATCCGTTCACCACGCTGCCGAAGTTCGTCGACTTATTAGCCGATGACGGCTACTTCGTTCGCAAGAGCTTGAAGACATTCGCATTTTCCCCGAGTCCGCTGGGCGCCCAGGCGCGCAAGCTGCCAAAAACCGAATACCAACGATACGGTCTTTACGTCGGCACTGCATCCGATGACGCAGAAACACGCAAGCGGCGCGAGCAAGTGCTCGATCATCCGCGCAGGGAGATGCAGCGTGTGCTGGCGGGACAGCCCAAGGACCAGCCGTTTTTTTTCGTTTATGGGTCCATCAATGCTCATCGACCCTATGTTGCCGACTCTGGCAAGGATCTTTGGGACATTCAACCGAACCGTCTCAAAGGGTTGATCCCAAAATTCCTCCCTGATGTCGACGACATCCGCCGCGATTTCTCAGACTACCTCGGTAAAATTGAGGCGTTGGATGCCATGCTTGGTGTGATGCTGACAGAACTGGAATCCAGCGGACAACTGGACAATACCATCATCATCCTCTCCGGGGATCATGGTATACCTGGTGTTCCTCGCGGAAAAACCAACTGCTACGACCTCGCAATTCGTGCTCCATTAATGATCCGTTATCCCAAGCTGATCGCACCCCGGCGCACGGTTGATGACTTTGTCAGTGTGATGGACATCGGCCCCACCCTACTAGATCTGGCGGGCATAGATGTCCCCAAGAGCATGGACGGCAAGAGTTTCAAGAAACAGTTGACCGACAACCGAAGTGGCTGGATTGATCAACATCGCAATGGGGTCATTGTAGGACGTGAATTACATTTCCACACTGCGCGTGATGGCAACCTGCCGTACCCAATGCGTGCTATACGCACACCTGACTTTCTTTACATTCGCAACTTTAAACCACAACGTTGGCCGATGGGTGACCCACGTGGCCTTGATGGCAAGACACCACCCCCTTACGAGCAACTTCAACATAGCACATCCGTCACGATGTCTGACCTCGATGCCAGCCTGACCAAAGCATGGCTGATCACTCATCGCAACGACCCCAAAGTAAAGCCGCTATTCGATCTGACACTGAATTTGAGGCCCGCGGAAGAACTTTACGATCTAAGAGTTGATCCTGATCAACAAAATAATCTCATCGGCCACGATAAATACGCCGCAAAAAGGATTGAATTATCGGAGCGTTTGATGGCAGTCCTCAAGGAAACTTCCGACCCAAGGCTCAATGACGCTTTTGATCAGCCGCCTTATGTTGATAATCAACAACGACCAAGGTGAATCACGCCTGCAGCGGTGGAACCCTTCAACGCGTCTGAGCCCCACGACCAAATTCTTGAAATCGGGTTGCAAAACAATCGTTTTTGCATCTCCATGCCGCTTGGGCTGTCTCTCCAATGAACTGGCTTGAGTTGCGCTCGAACTGGAAATGAGTTGAGATGGCTGACAGCATTGTTTTCAATCCTCATCATCGGCTGGGCAAATTTTGACTGCTCAATTTAATTCGTTAAGGAATGAATAATATCAAAATAAAAAACTTGCCGCTCAATGAGGCATGTCAAAAACGCTACAACTGCACAACCGATATTACCGAAAATGATTCCGAAATAAATCAAGCCGATAAACGATTTCGATCTTTTAGTAAGCGCATCGCGTCGATACAGGGGCAATAGTTTTTCGCGAGAATCGCTCATCTAAAAGTCTCATCAAAAAAAATACAAATGGCTGTCCAGAATAGCTCTTTAACGTCACTCGACGAAAATATTCAGGCAAACTTAGATCCTCGGCAAGTGCAAGAACAGGGCAATCACCCTGAAAAGGACTCTAAGGTTGCAATGCTTTTCAGCATCTGGTGTGCAATCTCAATTTTGCTCTCTGCGTTTTTGGTCTTTCAGATCCAGCCTGTTTTCTCAAAGATGATCCTCCCATGGTTTGGGGGCAGTCCTGCGGTCTGGACAGCTTGTCTGATGTTTTTTCAGCTGACCCTCCTCGCTGGTTACGCTTATGCATTTTCTGTCAATCGGCTTCTTCCTTTAAAGGGTCAAGCCATCGTGCATCTTGCATTGATCATTGCCTCATTACTTTATCTTCCAATCATTCCCGCTGATTCTGCTAAACCAACTGACGGTGCCTTCCCAATATTGCGAATACTCTGGGTGCTAATTTCAACGATTGGCCTGCCTTACTTCTTGCTCTCCTCAACCGCACCCCTGTTTCAAGCCTGGTATGCAGCCAAACTTCCCGGGAGAGTCCCTTATCGCCTATACGCCTTGTCAAACGTGGGCTCACTTGTCGCCTTGCTGAGTTTTCCGTTTCTTATTGAGCCCATGATGAGCAGCACGTTGCAGGCGTACGCTTGGTCCGCAGGTTTCATTACATTTGGTGTGTTCACGGGGTTAATGACGATCGTCATTTTACGAACGAATAACGATCCGCTCATTTCTCTCCCCGAAACGATCTTAAACGCCAACGCTGAAACCGCCGATTCGAAAGTGACGTTAAAAAACTGGCTTGTCTGGCTTTCCCTTGCAGCGATTGGTTCTTTCACCCTGCTGGCTATCTCCAACCACCTCAGCCAAGAACTTACGGTGTCACCGTTGATGTGGGTTCTTCCGCTGAGCCTTTACCTTATTACTTTCATCATTAATTTTGATCGTCCGCAATGGTACAACCGCCGAGCATGGGCAATCGCGAGTCTCGTCGGCATATTTGCTTTCGCTTCAGTAAAGAATGAAAAGCTGACTCAACGATTTGACATTTTGTTTAATAGCTTGGGGCTTGAATTGTCGCTAGTCGATTACAAACATGATGTGATCGTCCAATCCAGTTTTGCACTGGCCTCACTGTTTTTCATTTGCATGATCGCACACGGGGAACTTGTGCGAAACAAACCGGCGGCTAATCGGCTCACTAGTTTTTACATGGCGATGGCAACCGGCGGTGCACTTGGTGGCATGACCGTCGCTCTTCTCTGCCCCAACTTATTCACTACGTTCTTTGAAACACCTCTTACTCTAATCCTTGGGCTTGCACTCACCCTCTGGGTGATTGGGCAAACTGGTTTTCACAAAAAATTGCCATCTTCCACCGGCACTAAAATTGCCTGTGTCGCAATTGGGCTCTACCTTTCCGTAATAATTCTTAAATGTGAGTGGAGCGGGGTAAATGAAGATACATTTGCAAAATATCGAAACTTTTACGGAACTCTTCGTGTTGATATAGAAAATATTGGCAACAGCGATCTTCAAGGCTACGGACTTTATCATGGAAATACTTTCCACGGATTTCAGTTTACGAATCCTGAAATGAGCACCAATCCAACAACCTACTATGCCCACAGCAGCGGGCTGGGCGCTGCCTTCAAACACCTACATCAGAACAATGAATCGCTGCGCGTTGGCATCGTTGGCCTTGGGACAGGAACCACGGCAATCTATAGCCGAGAAAACGATTACTTTCATTTTTATGAAATTAATCCGCTCGTGATTAAAATCGCTGAAAACACTTTCTCGTATCTCGGCAGTAGCAAAGGAAAAGTCAAAACGACACTTGCTGATGCAAGAATCGCAATGGAACGAGAGGAAAATCAGAAATACAATTTAATTGTGTTAGATGCATTTAGTGGTGATGGGATCCCTGCTCACCTGTTAACGACGGAAGCCTTTGACGTCTACAAAAAACACCTATCTCCGAATGGAATTGTGGCAGTCCATATTAGCAACCGCTACCTAAACCTGTTTCCTGTCGTTGCTGGAACCGCTGGTCATCACAATCTTGAAATGGTCTACATTGAATATCTCCAGGATGACGACAGCGGCATGGAGGAAGCTTCATCCGACTGGATTCTTCTAACTAACAATCAGGAATTTATCGGGGATGAAGAGGTCCAAGAGCTTTCTCAAGACCCCCGCAATTACTACCAATCTCCAATTAAATGGACCGACCAGTACAGTAACCTTATCGAGGTAATGAAATAAACCGGTTAATACAGCTTTGCAAAAATGGTTTCAGAAGACAAATTGGCGACGTGGGGCGTCTTTCATTGGTCTTCCTCTTGGTGTTGTCGGCACCTTAATTGCCTGCTTCTTTGTTGTTTAGCTGACTCATTGTTCATCTCTTGAAAAGCCTGCCACGTTTGATGCAAGCTAATAAGGCGTCCTTCTCTTTTTTCGTGTTGGTTGATTCTTGCGTTGAGCCCAGCAAATTAAACAAAAAGGCTCCTGACCTCTTTAGCTTGCCTTGAGTGAGGTATTCGTGGCAACCAAGGACAAGTTTAAATTTCCCTTGTATGTTGCGGAGCAGCGTCGAGCGTTCCGGCTCTTTTAATGGATTTTTGCGTTCCATTTAGGTTAATCTAGATCGAACGTGAACCTGGAAAGTCCGGTCAATCTTGCCGCCGCTTCTCAGATCTTATCGTGCTTCCATCCAACTTGATAAGTTGCATTGATCCATAAATATAGGGTGCAGCCTGCATGTTGGTCAGCTGGTTGCCCGCACCGCGTAATCCGCCTTTTACATCAAGAATAAATTCAAATTGCTTTTTGGGATTAGACCGTTTTAACTAATAACTGCGATTAGATACTTTTGGTTGTCTCAATAAACTTGGACCTTCGTGACACCTGATCGTTACGCGAAGACACATGAAAACAAAAGAATCACTTGATCCGCCCTTTTGCCGAAGTTACTTTGCAACGCAACGTAAACTGACTCTGCGAAACAAATTTTTCGAAAGCGAAATGAATAGATTGGTCCTGGCATGTTTAGTTTTGGTCTGCATCGGATGCGAGGCACCTCCTGACTAACGCCAATGTCAGGGGTCACCGCAGGGGCAATATGTTTTTTCTGCCCCTAAAAACATTAGAGCCAGTGCTAGAAATTGGTGTGGATGGTGACGATCAAGTCAAAAGATGGCTCCCTGCCCTGCCGGGATAATGTTTGAACTATGCTTAGTGGATTGAATGCATATCTTACCTGACACAAACAGGACCGAGCCTGCCTTTTCAACAGCAATGACGGGGGTATCTGGCAATCGGAACTTGTGAACGGTAGTTGGCAGCAGACTCCATCCAATTGGGAGGATGGAATGCCCAAATGGATCTGGCTGGACTAAACTGGTTGCCGTTTTTGACCAACCGTTTCGATCCGCATTCTGAATTATTCGATTTATGGCCCAATTTGTTCCGTGTGGAAACTGCCGCTGCCCTTGATGGCATCGCCGGTTCGTTTCCAACTTAAATTGGTTTACTTGTCAAAAAAGCTGTGACCATCGATCACATCAAAATCTATGGTGGTGATTTCGTCTAACCCCGGATGATCCAGAATACTTTGGTAAATTTCACCTGCCTTATAGTCGAGCATCGCCTGCTCGGTTTCCCAAATATATACCCCTCCGTAGGTATTCTTTTTATCATCGGCCAAATAATATTTTGTTTTAAGTCCATCAATTTGTGGGAATTGAGGTCCAACCTCATCCAGCAATGCATCGTATTCGGCTCGTGTCATCTCATTCAGTTTAAAATTAACAATTTGAACATGCATAGCTGTTTTCTCCTATAAAATCGCATCGTTCCGACCAGTTTAGTATTCAAAATTCTCGGACAGTAAAATGCCCTGTTTTGCCACCGAAATCCCGTTGCTTATTAACCCTCGTTTATTTTCTTTTGCCTCTTCCGAGGCCGCGAGGATGTATTTGCCAAGCACCCAACAGAATTCCCGGTGGGCACATTTTAAAACTTGCATCACAAAATGGCTCAAATTTAGGCGGAAGATTTAACAAAAACAATCAAAAACGTTTAGATCAAATCGCAAAATGCTCGCGAACCACTATTTAGGTCAAAACGGTTGAATTTGTTGATGTAGAAAATCAGCTTGATTAGGAGTGGTATAACCATGAATTCGACAGCAGCAACGAAAAATCGCAGTTTAATCAGGCCGAAAGCTATGAGGTATGGTGGGATGCGACTACGGCCAGCACGACGCCAGTGGTAGGCTTTTTTGATGTCCTACAGGGTGATGTTAACTTCTTGAATAAAGACACTAGCACCCAACACTTATATTTTCGGGTGCCAGAATTTCGGCGACGCTTAGTGGCCTGCATTTCGAAAGTTTCGGCGGTGGCCAGATTGTTAACGGTGCAACGCTGATTCTCGATGGTTCTCATACGATGGGCAGCCGTTTAACTGCTGCCGGATCAGCCGGGTTCGATGTGTCGGGTACTTTGAATGTCAATTCGGGGCCCGTCTTTGATAATACCTTTGGCTATTTTGGGCATGGTTCTGATTCGACGGGTTTGTCCACGGTGAGTGGCGGCGGCAGCCGGTGGAATAATACGAGCGATCTGAGCGTTAGCGGTCAAAGCATTGGCACGCTGAGCGAATTGGCAGGGGGATTGGTCAGTAATGAACGTGGCGGTTTTCGGCGAGGTAACAGTCCGGCAACCATCAATTTTGGCGGTGACGTATTATTGGCCGTCCTAAAAGACATGCTGCCGTGGGTGTTATGAGAGGCGTAACACAATGTTCATATTCAACAAAAAGGCTACCGACACCCTTTATTTGCCGGCACTCAAATGCCGGAAACGCAATCATGCTCCGTCTCTCAGAAAGTCGAACGTTTTCCCAATCAAGCCTGAGTTAACATTGTTGATCTTTAGCAACTCGGATTCATGTAGAAGCTAATTTCATTTGCCGGCGCACGTCGCTTTTACTGTTTGGACGTGGCAGAGTGATGTTTCTTCTCAAGCAGGCGAGGAAAAGACAGTTCGGCCCAAACCGGTTTATGATCAGATAGAGGTTTTTCTGACTCGATGATACCTCCATCTGTCGCCACCGCGCAAGCTTCCTTGTTGTAAAAGATGTGGTCGATAACGCCAAGATTTTTTTTGGGATCTTGCGCGTTATAGGTAAAGGCCTTGGAGACATCAATTTTTAGATCGCTCCAAGTTGGCTTGTATCCGACCGCCTCGATTGTTGTCATGGCGGGGTCACCAATTCTGTTGTTGAAGTCACCTACGACAATGATCCTTGCCGTTACCTCCTTCGGCAAAACTTGGGTCGTCAGGCAATATGCATGGCCATCCGCTGCTCCAGATTTGCAAATATGTAATGAGTAAAACGCAAAAGGAATTCCCTCGATTTTTGTGATTGCTCTGACAGCCGAGGCGGGATTCCAACCACGCCCAGTGAGTTTGTATTCTTCAGTGCTTTTAAGCGGCGTCCTGCTGAGGATTGTTTTAAACTTGTCCTTGTGATTTGCGGATGAAATCTTCCCCACAAAGTTGTAAGGCATGCCAAGCACCTTACCGACGCGAGCCGTCCAATCCCCATCAGGAGCCTCGTCAAATCCGATGATATCCAGCTTGTATGGCTTGAACATCTCTCCAATCTGCTCAGGGGTTGCGCTTTTCCCAAACTCAACGTTATAGGTGGCAACGCGAACCGCAATGGACTCATCAGGGACAGGCGCAGCATGACTGGGCGACATGCCGCAAACGCAGGCAACCACCAGAAACAATACCTTTACGCTCTTCATCTCAAATTCCCTCCAAACGATCGGTTATTTGACCACGCTGACACATGCGAATGACAATGCGTAACGCCCTAGATAACCGATAAGTCTTCCTACGTAGTCAAGTTGATTGTTATTCGATCACCGTGCTGTTTATGTTTTCGGTTGATGCAGTGTAGCTTGATCTGAGCCAATCCATCAGTAAGTCTCATGTCGACCCAACCGTTCGCGATACCCTTGCCAAAGTAGTAGCTGACGGCCGGTTGATTGATGAGATTTAGATGCCCTTTTTGATCATGTTGCCACTCATGCGTGTGCCCATAGAAATAGGCTCGAGCATGCTTTCGCTCACCAAGCAGCTTGAGAAGGGCTGCCCCATCTTGCATCCCCCGGATGGGACGAACACCTCGGTTGGGATACGGATTGAAGTGACCAAAAATTAGTGCCGGCTTATCCGACCGTTGGTCTAATTGATTGGCAAGCCACTTCAACTGCTTGTCTCCCAAGACTCCCTTTCTTCCTGAATCCAACAGCACGAGGTTTGCGTGTTCAAGCTCGATCACCTCCGCCTGAATCCCCATCTGATCCTTACGCAGGAACGGTAACGTTTTCCATAAGTTTTCACGATTGTCGTGATTTCCAATTGTCACATGAACAGTAACGCCCGCGGCGCGGATGGGCTCAACGAGCCTGAGAAACTCTTTGTACTCAGCTACCTTTCCACTGCTGAATGCACAGTCCCCATTGAGAATCAAGTGGACGGGGCGGGGCTCAAGAGCGATGACTCTCTTCGCCGTTTCTGAAAGGCTTTCCGCCATATTCACACTCTCGTGCTCGTCTTCACTGACGGGAGACCCCGGCCATTTCGTACCGGGGTAACGACGGCCCGGATCTGCGCTGATATGGGTGTCTGCCAGCAAAGCCACTCTGTTTTGATCCAGCTCGGTGTTTTCACTATTCCGAGCAGCAGACGCATTCGATGTGATCAATGCTTCACCCCCAACTGCGATTGCAACTTTTCCAAATTGCCGTCGAGTGAGTGGCGGAAGTGTAATTGGCATGCCGAATCTCCTTAGATTTTCCCTTTAACTAATGTACCTCGCAACTCACTCATCACTATTGTCTCACAAAAACTTGCCGCGTCCTACAGATAAGTTTTTGCGCCGTCATTACGACTTTGGTTCGATTGCCGCACCTGACACGTGGATGGAACCACAAAGATTTGCTACTTGGGTCCAGGGGTTTGATAACTGTTTCTAACTGAAGCTCAATTGACTCCAGTTCGGTATTGGGTGTCCGGATTCCACGTAGATGTACAAGTATGAGCTTCGCCATTTCAGCATGGCCGGCGGGGTTGGGATGGCAACCATCCGTCGTCCATGTGTTCAGGTCCCTGCCATTGGACTCCGCAGATGTCCAGTGAGAATAATGATCGATTAGTGGAAGTTCATTTTCAATTGCGACGCTGCGGCAAGCCTCAGCAAACACGGCTAGCGAAAGGTTGGGGTTTTCGTTAACGCCATTCGCCCTCGCGTCGGGTGCCCAGCGCGGGGGTGTCATGAGGATTGGTTCAATTCCAGCCAGCAAAAGCTTGTTGACTATCTGCGTGAGATTATCGCGATAGGCATTAACCGTGATACGACTCTTGCTTTTCCCTTGATCAACGTAGCTGTCATTCGTGCCGTACATTACTAGAACAAATTGCGGTTGAAGCCTGATTACGGCATCATCCAATCTCTTCAGCGCCTGATCGGTTCTTTCTCCACCGATGCCAAGATTCAACGTATCGTGGTTGAGTTCACGATCCAAAATCGCAGAAAACGTCTGCTTATTCGACACACCTGATCGTACACCTTTGGTGATCGAATCGCCTAAAGTAACCACCGTCGGCCGCGCAGAAGTTGTGTCTTGCGCCGAGGTCGTGATCACAAAGAGGGAGATAAATGTGACCGATAAAATTTGTGTTAGCATAGTAACGTGGGTGGAAAGTTGCGAAAGTAATCTCTATATCAATTGGTTCGAGCACGATTTCTTCAGGCTTGTAAACCTTGAGTCCTTGGAAAGGGATTAAGGACGATTGTTTGCGTACCGAGCGTTTAAGTACGCCATTGCAAGTGACGCAGTGCAGCGATTTTACTAATAGAAGGCATGTCGGTGTCAACGCAAATGCTGGTACCACGCCCCCAGACTTCGGTAAATACTGTTTCCTCAATGATGGTCCGCGTTTTGCCTTTCACGTCGATGACGTGCGGGCCGAGGAGAAGTTCGTTGCGTGGCCGTGAATAAGACGAGTCGCATAAGTCCCAACAATGCTGGCCGGGTGCTTGTGTAACGTCATCGTCTGATCGACATAAAAAAGCCCAATGCCAGATCGACTTTCTGGAAGGTGAGCAACACAGGGTACAATTAAGATGCGATCTGCCGAGGGTATCAGGACTCCCGTTCCCGCTTCCGTTCGAGGATTATGATAGCGACCATGGCGAGTTGTGGAAATTAATCACTTAATTCGTTGGCAAGTAAGAATGGTTCGTCGGCGCCGGCTTGAGGCAGAACCACGAATACCAACATGAGCGTGCCGAAAAGAGAGTGGGGCTTGGTCATGTTTTGTTAACGTTCTTTCAAGTAACTCCAACGTCAAAAATTCATTGGTGCCTTGCTGCTCTATCTCGCCTTTCAATGATTGACCATCTCTAGATCGTTCTTTTGGGTTTAAGCACCATGCTTTGGTTTGGCGGCTGCCGTATGAAAACCTTGACGAAAAGCGAGTGAAATAGCGTTGGCCTGTTCGAAATTTCTTTCTTTTTGTTCTTCGAAATGTTAGTTTTGGACTGCAGTCAATAAAAGGCACACCCGTTGGGTTAGTGATCTGAAATGAAAGTAGATAAAGAACTTGCGGAAGGACGCATGCAGCGGCACGCGCTGTTATTCATTTGGGCTGTCATCGGCACTATCGGCCTGCTGTTTTGTCTTTATGGTCAGTACCAGCTAGGCTGGGCCCGGGCCAGTGCACACTGGCCCGTTGTCTCTGGCCGGGTCATCACTTCTAAAGTCACGACTCACACCGACGAAGAGGGGACAACATATTCGGATAAGATCAAATACGTTTACACGGTCGACGAAGCAGAATATCAGTCTGGTATCGTTGTGATTGGTGGTCACGAATATAGCGCTCACAATGTCGTAGCCCGTTATCCGTTGGGCGCTAAAGTGTCGGTTGCCTACGACCCCAACAAACCGAGCCGCGCAGTTCTTGAGCCAGGCGTCGAATCGTATGGGTATCAAACATTGGGGCTCAGCATGATGCTAGGGGCTCTGTTTATGGCAACGCTTTTCAACTTTATCTTCCGCCGAGCGTTGAATGAAGAAAAAAACACATTGGACCACCTGTTGATTTTACTGTTTAAAATGGTCGCCTTTCCAATCACAGTCTGCAAAGGAAACCTGTGGGTGTTAGGTGGGATGGTTGGGCTGTCTGTTTGGCTGTCGTCTCTCGAGATTCATCCGGTGCTAACGAACGGTTCAGCAATCTTCGGTGGACTTTATGGCGTGATCTGGGTGCTGATGCTGTGGATCTGCTTCATGGCTTGGCTGTACGAGTTGAGAGACCGAGCCATGGAACGACAGGCGGCCAAACAGAAACGCAAGTCCAAGCCTTAAGAGCCGAAATCAACAACACCCAATAAAACTACATCGCTCTTAGGAAACGATGAAAAGAAACGATTCTTCCATCGTTCAGCTGGGACGTTCAAATGCACCTGATCACACGGAATGGGAGATTTTGATCCAGACAACGTGTAAATCATTGGGGGAACGATCCTTTGAATCCTGAGGTTTTCAAAACTATATGAAAATCACCCGTACCTTTGGGATCTTTCAAAGATCGGAACCACTCCGACGAATAGATGTAAAAATATGGTTCACTTGATTGTGATTGACATAGATTCGATAGAGCTTTTTGCGTTTTTTTACTGGCTTGTGTTGGGTGATGGATTTTCAATGAGTATGGCTGCTGTGATGTTGGGCATGTTTGAGATATGGCTAATGATCGAAAAAAGACCTGAACATGAAAATCAAAAAAGAAACCGTTGATGGGTAGGATCACCGATTCAAAATCTGGCCATCATTGCTCTCTGCTTGTTAGTTATATTCGCGATTCTTGCTGCCTTGGCATCCGTCGCAAATGGGTTGGTTTTTTTCTGCGGCATGGCCATCATGCCGTTTTGACTACAGAGACGGCGAGTCGATAAACAATCAATTGGCTCATCGGCTCGGGCTTTACAGCCGGTCCGCACTTATGGCCTCTGCTTTGTGAACTTCGAACACGGGGCATTTGCCCTCATTTCGCACACGGTCACCTAGAGCCTACGGTGCCGATAGCAAGCCGTGACGACAGCAATTTTTTGACAGAGAACCGTGTAGATGATCTAACACTCTTCGCGGCCATGTTAACTTACTTCTGGGTCTTTTGGATTCGCCTTTTAAGGAGAAGCTAATAATGAAACGATTTACTATCAGTCTATTAATGTTAACGGCGTTTTGCGGCTGCCCAGCGAATAAGCCGTCAAGCCAAGAGGATAGGGTGAAAGCAGAGCCAGACGCCGAAGCTGAGGTCCGGCGAGAATTCATCATTGTGGATGTCGAGAACGCAACCGGCATTACACTTTCTTCGGAAGACGCCACGGTCGATGCTGAACCGGTAACGATTGATGACGACCACCTGCTGACCATCAAGGCCCCTCGCAATGGCTATGCTGCCTTTAGTCCAGACGGAGAACGAATTGTTGCCTCCTACTTCGACAAACAACGCAATGGTTATTCATTAAAAACCTGGGATAGCGAAACGGGCGAGCTGATTACTACCTTTCGAACGGCCGAAAGATCGAAATCGATGTCGATACCCCCTCAACCAAAAATCGCGTATGGTTCGGATGGTAAACGGATCGTTAGCATCCTGACAAACGAGCCGATG